>NZ_RZQG01000383.1:0-5493 GCF_003998635.1 Mesorhizobium sp. M7D.F.Ca.US.004.03.1.1 | reverse complement strand
GACCCGTGGGATGCCAGGAACCGTGGCGTTCTAGGGTGGGCTTATTACCGCATGGGGCTTTACACCCAGGGAGAAAAGGAATTCAGGCGCGCCGTCGAGCTTGACCCCTATGACCCCGCCGTTTTGATATCCGCTTCCGAGGGGCTCGCTTGCTATGGTGACGGCAATGCGGCTGTTACGTATGCAGAGAGGGCGTTTCACCTTCACCCTGCGACGCCAGATTTTTTCCACTTCTTCGGACTTCAAGCATTTGCCATGGCCGGAGCCTATGAACGAGCCCTCGATCATGGCTCAGCCCTCTGGTCATTCGGACTGGCCGAGCCGCTGGCATGGAATGCGTTCGCGTTGACCAAGAGTGCCCGCCACGACGAAGCTCATACATCCACGATTGCATTCCTGAAAATAGTTGAAACACGTTGGGAAGGCGCATGCTTTAGCCCGGTCGCAGCGATGCAGTGGTTGGACCAGATCACTCTCGTCTCTGATCGGCATAGACGCGAGGAATTTCTGACTTGCTTGGCCAAACTCATTTCAGAAATCACCGGATGTCCGCTTCAGAGACTTCTACCTACACCCCATAATCGTCACGAAACCCAACTCCTGAAGATATATATCTAGAGTCCCTTTGTGCTCATTTACCACTGGTATCACGATGTTTACCGTAGACGCATCGTCACGAACTATATTGATCTGCAATCGAGCCAATTGCGACGGATCTACACCGGCATCCTCCAAGGCTGCTTTAGGGTCCGCGACAAAATCATCATATGCAGCTTGATTGGTGGCCGCACTGTATATCAGTTTTCCTACCTTTAGACACGCGCACGGGTCTGTTGCAAAAGTGAGCGAGCCGCCGTCGTCCTCACTGCCTCTCTTCACGGTAGGAATGGTCCGAAGCCGCATCTCATACCTCCCTGGTAAGCTTTCAAGCTTCCGTAAGTCCAGAATGAATGGCTCAGAGTAATTTAGGGGACTCTAACACGTAAGGCTGTCGGCACAAAGAGGGCGTACTGAACCGGTGAACGGAAATTTCGATTTACTTCATCTGACCCATACCGATGCTCCTGCGGAGTTCATCGTCGCTGCACGGGAGTCCGCTGGCAAAGCCGAGATACTCGGCTCCGGACGGGGTCTGACGCGCGAGAATGCGCTGGCATCTTGTCTCGGCGAAATGGCGGAGCGAGCGGCGGCGTCTAAAATCGACGCTCTCCAGATTATTGAGGCGCGTGCAATCGATCTGCCAGGACGTTCTATCGCGCCCAACCAATTTTGGCAGTTTTCGGACATTCAGCTCCGAGATGGTCCCAATCCAGGTGAATTGATTTCACCGCGCGCATGGTCGGTCGTCAAGGAACATATCTCCAACTGCACCAGCTGGTGCTTGGCGAAGCCAAATCGCGCTGGCCCAGACGTATTCGTGCCAATCGTCAACGTCGTGCTCGGTGAGGGACCGACAGATAGCAATGGTCTTGCCGCCGGCATTGACCGCTCCGCTGCCCAGGTCACCGCGCTGCTGGAACTTGTGGAACGAGATGCCGTCGCTATCTGGTGGTACGGGCGCATAAGACGTCCTCCGGTGTCGCTCGGAACGCTTGATGAACCGGCCCATTCGGATCTGCGGCATTGGCTAGAGCGGCGGCAACGACGCACCTGGCTCCTGGATCTTACGAACGACCTCGGCGTGCCAGTCATCGCCGCCATTTCGGCCGATCAGAACGGCTCTAATATCGCCTATGGTTTCGCAGCGCATTTGTCGGTCCGGCAAGCCAGTCAGGCGGCCGTCTTGGAGATGTTGCAGAGCGAGCTATCGCTTATCCTCGCCGAGAAGAGGGCGTTGCAGTCCGGTAGGCCGGAAGGCCCAGCCGGACGGTTCCTGTCTTGGTCGCGCTCCGCGTCGGTTACACGCATGGCCCACCTCTTGCCCGATCTCGACGCAACTGCCATTCCTTCTACCAACTCGCCAGCTGCGGATCTGAGCGATGTGGTTGCGAAAAAGACCGGGGTACCAGTAGTATTTGTGGACCTTGATCTGCCGGACGATACATTCAAGGTTGTTCGTGCATTATCACCTTGCCTTCGGTCATGGCGGCCCAGATTTCGAAGAGGTCGACTTCAGTCTGTACCTCGGACTCTTGGTTGGGCGCGTGAGGCATTCGACGAGACCTCTTTTGATGGTAACGTCATTCTAATCTAGATCCAGGGATTGCAATATCGGCTGATGCTGAAGCCTGTCGGCTCCGCCAGCTAACAAGCGAGAGACAGCGCTGTCATCGCAACATTTGCGCGCTGCGGTAATTCAATGCCCGCTTGGGTGGTCGGCAATTCGGCCGAGCGCAAACGAGCGTCCGCTTCCGGGTCGATGCTCGACGGTCCTGATGGCTATCCCGCACGCGGCGGGCAGTTGGTTCAGGCGATCGCCCGCGCGGCCTCGCGGTAGAGCGTCGGCGGCACGCCGACATGGTCGCGGAAGAAGCGCGAGAAATTGCCCTGCGTGGTGAAGCCGAGATTGCAGGCGACCGAGATCAACGGCTCCTGCGACCATTGCAGCTGCCGCACCGCTTCCTCCATGCGCAGCGTGTTCCAGTAGACGTTGGGCGTCAGATTGGTCTGTTCCTTGAACAGCGCGAAGAAATGCGGCCGCGACAGGCCGACGCTGCGCGCCACGTCGTCGAAGCAGATGCGCTCGCAGACATTGGCCTTCATCAGCTGGATCGCCTTGCGGACGCGGAAATCCTGCATGGTGTTGATGCGGACACGCGCCTCCTGCGGCGCCGAGGCGTCGGCGGCATCGAGCACGCTATCGATGAAACGCTCGATCTCGTAATTGGCGATATCGTCGATGCTCTCATTGTCGCTGAGATGGTCGAGCAGATTGGCGGCGGCCTGGTGCAACCAGGGCTCGAGCGTGATCGCGGCTTGTGAGAACAGCGGCGCGGACGAAGGCAGGTCGCGGCGGCGCCGCGCCCAGTCCGGATCGATGTAGAAGGCGAGGAAGAGGCCGGGTGTGCCATCTCGCGACAGAATATGGCTGTGCGGCTGGAAGGAGTTGATGCCGGCGGCGGTGCGCGGTCCAAGCGGTACCGTTTCGCGGCCAATGGTCATCTCCCCGGCCGTGCCTTCCAGCCAGATGATCAGATGCGCCTCGACATGGGCATGGGTGACGAAGTCGCTTGCGACATTCAGGACAGAAACATGTCCGAACCGGCCCCAGTAGAGCCTGATCGCTTCCGTCATGGGTATTCCTCCCGCAGACGACTGGCCTCCCTTCGCCTGCAGCGGGATTGTGCGGCTGAGTTTGGGGTCGCGTCAAGACTCGGGGGTGCGGCGGGGGCGAATGACGGCCGATGCCTGTGGATTTTCAGACTGAGCGATAGGCACTGGAACGAATAACGGTTGGGGAGGACGCCAGCCCCTCAAACCGAAGCCGTCATGCCGCCATCGACATACAGCGTATGGCCGTTGACGAAGGAGGATGCATTTGACGCCAGAAACACGGCGGCGCCGATCAGCTCGTCGACATTACCCCAGCGCCCGGCTGGCGTGCGCTTTTCCAGCCAGCCGGAAAATTCCGGATTGTCGACCAGCGCCTGGTTCATCTCGGTGCGGAAGTAGCCGGGCGCGATCGCGTTGATCTGCAGGCCGTATCTGGCCCAGTCGGCGCACATGCCCCTTGTCAGGTTGCGGATCGCGCCCTTGGTTGCGGTGTAGGGTGCGATGTTCGGCCTTGCCAGTTCGCTCTGCACCGAGCCGATGTTGATGATCTTGCCCTTGCCGCGCGGGATCATGTTGCGGGCGACGGCCTTGCCGGCATGGAAGGCGCCCGAAACGTTGGTCTTGAACAGCCGCTCCCATTGCTCCTCGGGAAAATCCTCGAGCGGAGCGCGGAACTGGACACCGGCATTGTTCACGAGGATGTCGATGGCGCCGATCTCGGCCTCGATGCGTGCAACGTCCGCATTGACCGCTTCAAAATCGGTGACGTCGAACACCGAGGCATGTGCCTTGAAGCCGGCATCGCGTAGTTTGTCGACCGCACTGTCGATTCTGGCGGCATCGCGGCCGTTGAGCACCACGCCGGCGCCGTGTTCGGCGAGACCGCGAGCCAGGGCGAAACCTATGCCTTGGCCAGAACCGGTAATCAGCGCAAGCCGCCCATCAAGGCTGAACAGGGAGTTTGTCACGGACTGTCCCGGCCTACTCGCTGCGGCGGAAATTGCGGATGCGGTCGAACAGCACCGCCAGCAGGATGGCGCCGCCGATGAACACGCCTTGCCAGAAGGCATTGATGCCGAGCAGGCCAAGGCTGTTGCGGATCACCTCGATCAGGGCCGCGCCGACGATGGCGCCGAAGGCAGTACCGACGCCGCCGGCCAGATTGGCGCCGCCAATGACGGTGGCGGCGATCACCTGCAGCTCCATGCCGGTGCCGAGATTGGTGGTGACGGCGCCCAGCCAGCCGGTCTGGACGATGCCGGCAATACCTGCCGACAGCGCCGGGATCATATAGACGGCAACCTTGATCTGGCGCACCGGAACGCCGGTCAGCGTCGCCGCATGCTCGTTGCCGCCGATGGCGAAGATATGCCGGCCGAACTTGGTCCAGCGCAGGATGAAGCCGGTGATCAGCGCCAGAAGGATCATGTAAAGCACCGGATTGGCGATGCCGAACACCCAGGCGCCGCCGCCCAATGCCAGCAGCTTGGCGTGATCCGGTCCGAACTGGAAGACGACGGTGTTGTTGGAGGCGACCATGGCCAGGCTGCGGGCGATCGACAGCATGCCGAGCGTCACCACGAAGGGTGGAAAGCCGAGATAGGCGATCAGGATGCCGTTGAAGGCGCCGATAGCAAGCGCCGTGGCGATCGAAGCCAGGATGCCGACCTCGATCGAATAGCCGGCATGCATGGTGACGGCCAGGTTCATCGACGACAGGCACAGCACCGAGCCGACCGACAGGTCGATGCCGCCGGTGATGATGACGAAGGTCATGCCGAGCGCAATGATGGCGACGAAGGTGATATTGCGGGTGATGTTATAGAGGTTCTTCGACGTGGCGAAGGCGTCGGTGGCAAACGACAGGAACACGCAGGCCAGGATGACGGCGATCACCACCCAGAAGGTCTGGCTGGCAAACAGCCGCGCGGCCAAGGATTGCTGCTTGTGTTCGATCGGCTGGTCAATTGTCAGTGCCATCGTCGACCTTCATCTGCTGTGCGTGGTGGAATTCGCTGAAATCAAACCTGTTCGATGGCGCCGGTGATCAGCCCGGTGACTTCCTCGGGCGAACTCGACGCAATTGTCTTGTCGGCAACCTTGCGGCCGCGCCGCATGACGATGACGCGGTCGGCGACGGTGAAGACGTCTGGCATGCGGTGGCTGATCAGCACCACTGATATGCCCTGGTCGCGCAAATGGCGGATCAGGTTCAGCACCTCGGCGACTTGGCGCACCGAGATTGCCGCCGTCGGTTCGTCCATCAGCACGATCTTGGCC
>NZ_RZQG01000382.1:0-5496 GCF_003998635.1 Mesorhizobium sp. M7D.F.Ca.US.004.03.1.1 | reverse complement strand
GGTCCGCATTTGCACGGGAGTCGTTTGCGGTCTTTCCTGCGGCAGTTGCCATGGCTTAACTCCTTGTGATTGCTCGATTTCAAACGCGCCGCGCGCCTCAAGGTTCCGGCACTGGGGACAAAGTAGCCGAAAACGCGTCCGCGCGCACCCGATCCGCCGGCTCTGGCAAAAAGGCCTTCGTCAGATCAGCGGCCGGCGCGCCTCGCCCAGCCCTTCCCAGCCAGCGAGCCGCTTGAGCCCTTCAATGTCTGTGACCTCGCAACCGCCGTCGCGCCAGACGATCAGCTTGCGATCCATCAGCTTGCGGATCGTCTTGTTTGTATGAACCAGCGACAGGCCGAGCGTGTCGGCGATGTGTTGTTGCGTGATCGGTATCTGGATGGACTGCTTGCCGTTCAGCCCGACGACCTTGGCCCGGCTGGCGATGAAGGCGATAAGATAGGCAGCGCGCTCGATCGCGCTGCGACGCCCGAGGCTGAGCAGATTTTCATCCAGCATGCGCTCTTCGCGCGATGCGATCCAGGTGATGTCGTAGGCGAGCCCTGGATGATTGCGGTAGAGCTCGTGCAGATACTCGCGTTCGAAAACACACAGCAGCATCGGCGACAGGGCCTCGACGGAATGCTGCATCTCGCCCATTACACTGCCCTGCAGGCCGATCAGATCGCCGGGCATGAGATAGTTGAGGATCTGGCGGCGGCCGTCTCGCAACAGCTTGTAGCGGAACGCCCACCCGGAGAGCACGGTGTAGAGATGGGCGCTGTGGCTACCCTCGACCAACACGGTAGCCGCCTTGTCGACGGCGAGTTCGCCCTTCTTGAATGTACTGATGAAGGCCAGCTCCTGTTTTTCGAAGTCGCGAAAAATCGGCAACGGCCGCAACGGGCAGTTCTCGCAAGGGTACTGGAGGTTGGAAAAGGCGCGATTGTTCTGGGCTGACATTTCGACCCCTCTTCGAAAGCCCGCTCTTTGGAAGAGCTGCATTTCAACGCGTTGCAAGGATTGAGGTTCCGCCGCCGGCCACATGTCTTTTTTAAATGACAGCAGGCCAATTAGCGATCATGACTCCATGCGTTTCAAGGAGTCGTTGCCTGTGCCCACATTGCTTGACGGATTGCGGATTCTCGTCCTGGAGGACGAATTTCTCATCGCCATGGATGTCGAGCAGCTTTGCCGTGACCATGGCGCCGGTGATGTGGTCATCGCCCGCGATCTGACAGAGGTCGATGGCCAGGAGGTCGCCACGCAATTCGACGCGGCCATTGTCGACCTCATGCTGGGTGGCGCCTCGACACTCGATTTCGCCTCGGGGCTGCGCGCGGCAGGCGTACCTTTCGTGTTTGCGTCGGGCTATTCGGATGCCGATGAAATCAAGGCATCCTTTCCAGGCGTCAGGCTGGTCGGCAAACCCTATTCGGGTGAAGACCTCGTGCAAGCGGTGGCGGCAGCCTGCGGACGCGCCTCTCTAGGTTGAGACGCGCCCCCCTACCCGCCTGGCGATCGCAGGTCAGCTGGCCGGCGAGCCCGTTACCTGGGTCGAAATCGCATCCGGGCCATACTCGTCTTCGCCTGATATTTTCAGGATCTCCTGCAAGCGCGTGCGGGCTCGGCTGACGCGGCTCTTGATCGTCCCGACCGCGCAACCGCAAATCTCGGCGGCCTCCTCGTAGGAGAAACCCGACGCGCCGATGAGGATGATGGCTTCGCGCTGGTCCTCCGGCAATTGCTCCAGCGCCCCGCGAAAATCCTTCAGGTCGAGCTGGCCATGCTGAGCGGGATGAACAGCAAGCCTGGCCGTCATGATGCCGTCGCTATCTTGCACTTCACGTCCACGCTTGCGCATCTGCGAATAGAATTCATTGCGCAGGATGGTGAAAAGCCACGCCTTGAGATTGGTGCCGGGTTGGAAGCTTTCGTGCTTGTCCCACGCCTTGACCAGCGTTTCCTGGACGAGGTCGTCGGCCTTGTCGGCGTTTTGCGTCAGCGACACCGCAAAGGCACGCAGGCTTGGGATTGCCCCAAGCAGATCTGTCTTGAAGCCTTGGGAGACCGCAGCCATGCCTCAGTCCTTTTTCTGTGCGGGTTCGGCCTGTTCCAGCTGGCTAAGCAACTGGGAAAAGCGATCCGGCACATCGTCGGAGACCAGCTCGTCGTAATATTGTTTGAGTTTGCGTCCGATTTCGGAATTCGGCCCAAGAGCGTCACCGGAACCGTTCCGGCGCCTGCTTTCGGCGCCAGCCAGAATATCTTTCGTCATATCCTTCATTTTGCCCTTGTATTCCCAGCGCCCAAGCCGCTCATAATATTACTCAACACAACGCAAGCGACACCCTCGTCTGGTTGCCCATCCCGACCTCAAACGCCGTCCCGACGCATTAGTTCCATCAAGGCCGGAACTTTTTCTCAAGATCGGCGTTGTTTGACCGGGCTTGCAATCAGCTTGACCTGCAATCTATGCAATCACGTCATTCTGAGGGAGACGTCTTACCATGAGCTTATCCGCCACCATCGCGCCAAACCTGCCATTCCTGCGCCGCTTCTCGCGAGCCGTTTCCGGATCGCAGGAGAGTGGCGATGCGCTGGTCGCCGCGATGCTCGAAGCCATCATCGCCGATGTTGAAATCTTTCCCGAGGCATCGAGCGACCGCATCGCTCTGTACAAGGTTTTTGCCAAGCTGTTCACATCGGTCGCCATCCGCGTTCCACAGGAACACGCGCAATCAGCATGGGAACAGCGCGCCGCCGCCAATCTGAATGCAATTGCGCCGCGCCCGCGCCAAGCCTTCCTGCTTGTTGCCGTCGAAGGCTTCAGCGAGGATGAGGCGGCCGAGATCCTCGATGTCGGCGACCAGGAGTTTTCAGAGTTGCTTGCCCAGGCAAGCAACGAGATATCCCGTCAGGTGGCAACCGATGTGCTGATCATCGAGGATGAACCGCTGATCGCCATGGATATAGAAGAAATGGTCGAGAGCCTCGGGCACCGCGTCGTTGGAACGG
The DNA here is from genome assembly GCF_003998635.1 of Mesorhizobium sp. M7D.F.Ca.US.004.03.1.1. Classification (NCBI taxonomy): domain Bacteria; kingdom Pseudomonadati; phylum Pseudomonadota; class Alphaproteobacteria; order Hyphomicrobiales; family Phyllobacteriaceae; genus Mesorhizobium; species Mesorhizobium sp. M7D.F.Ca.US.004.03.1.1. Next base: position 2,499 of record NZ_RZQG01000382.1, on the reverse strand, counting down.
CTCGCACCCATGCCGAGGCGGTGACGATGTTCGGCAGGACACGGCCGAAGATGGTGCTGGCCGACATCCAGCTTGCCGACGGCAGTTCGGGCATCGAGGCCGTGAACGAGATCCTGTCGTCGACGTCGGTGCCGGTCATCTTCATCACCGCCTTTCCCGAGCGTCTGTTGACTGGCGAGCGCCCCGAGCCGGCCTTCCTGGTCACCAAGCCGTTCAATCCCGACATGGTCAAGGCGCTGATCAGCCAGGCGCTGTTCTTCGACCGTCAGGCGAAAGCCGCCGCATAGGCTCGCAGCCCCTGACAGCACGGCACGACATTGAAGGCCGCTCGATGCGATGCATCGGGCGGCCTTTTTACAAGCCGGAACCGTCGTCAGCGAAATTCCTACGCCTCCTGCTCCGAACGATTTGCAAGCAGCGCCTTTTTCGGCAAAGGGTGGAACAAACCGCATCTACCCACGTTTTCATTACACCATTCGAAGGAGATGGATCATGCTCTACTGGGCGCTCGTATTTCTCGTCGTGGCGATCATCGCCGGCGCGCTTGGTTTCGGCGGCATCGCCGGTACGTCTGCCGGCATTGCGCAGATATTGTTTTTCATCTTTCTCGCCTTTCTGGTCATTTCGCTTCTTGCGGGCCTGTTCAAACGGGCATCGTGAGGACGAACGGCGACCGAACACTGGAAGCCGCACCCCTCAAACGGTTTCCAGCCACCGCCGGGCGGTATCCTGCAAAGGACACCGTCCGGCGGACCGTTTTTGGCGGCTGATTTTCGGGAGACCTCTTTTGGAACCCATTCAACCGTGAGCCGTTCAGCCTGAGTTGGGGTGGACAGATTGGCCGATGCGTTCCAGAACCGGAGATAGGAAGGACGACGTGCAAAGCGATGAAGTCATCGCCCTGCATCCTGCCGAAAGCGGCATGCAGCTTGGACGGGCTCTTCTCCATGCGTTGCACAATGCCGGTATTTCCGTTCTCTACCAGGATCGGGAGATGAAAACCGTATGGGCGCGCAACATGCGCGCGCCCTGGGTTTCCGACACCGCCGACAGCAACGGCATCCTGCCGGCGGCGCAGGCCGACCGCATTGGCGCGGCCAAGCGCGACGTCATCGCATCCGGCAACCCGCAACGTCTGGAGATCAGCGTTCCCGTCGAGGATGGCATCCGCTGGTTTCAAGTCTGGATCGATGCCGACCACGGCGATGGCGGCACGGTGCTAGGCGTCGTCACCACGATGGTCGAAACGACCGAGCAGAAGCGCCGTGAGCAAACCCTGACAACACTGCTGCGCGAAGTCAGTCATCGCTCGAAGAACCTGCTGGCGATCATTCAAAGCATAGCCACCCAGACCGGGCGCTACTCCGATGGCATCGGTGATTTCCTGACACGCTTTCGCGGCCGGCTGCAGTCGTTGGCTTCGTCTCAGGATCTCGTCACCTCTTCCAACTGGCGGGGTGCTGCACTTCGCGAACTGGTATCGGGGCAGGTTGGTCGCTACGGCGGGGATCCGGTTCGCAGCCTGCGTTTTCAGGGAGCAAACCCTTATCTCAATCCGAATGCTGCCCTGCATATCGGCCTTGCCATGCATGAGCTCGCGGTCAACTCGGTGAGCTATGGCGCCCTGTCGCAGCCCGACGGATTCGTAGAGGTTACAGCCAACCTGACCGCCGACGACACTGGGACCTCCCTATCTCTGACATGGGCCGAAGCAATCGGAGCCAATGACAACAGGCGTAGCGAGAAGCGCTTCGGAAGTGTCGCACTCGAACGGGTCGTGCCGGCGTCGCTGAATGGTACGGCGACGCTTGAAATCGCGGCCGGTCGCCTCGAATACCGCCTTGTCGTTCCGCACGGCAATTTCGAGACGGATTGAGCGACCCGCACCTGCGCCAAGTCCTTAACCGACTGTTCACCATAAAAGCCGATGCTGTATTTCCCAGATACCGCTGGAACCTGTTGCATCTTCGAACATTTCCGCAGCAGGACTTGCAGCATGGTGCGGGAGGAATGCCTTGACGGTTGCGGACATGAACAGACTGGAACAGGCCGCTCGGATCTCTATGGGCGAGTTTGAAGACTCCGAGGCATCCGCGCCGCCGCCGCCTCCTGTTCCTCACGCTTCGTTGCGCCTTGGCGTTCTGGGTCTTGCCGCGCTGATCGTCGCGGCCGTCCTCTTCCAGCTGGCTTACTGACCTCCGCGCAACCTGCGGCCTTGGTCGATCCATGTTGCTTCGCTGGCCATGTTAATTCGCTGGCAGGTCTTGCAGTGCAGGAACTTTGCGGAATGTGGACCGTTACTGTGGCGAGAGGACGTTTTCGCCATGGAACACATCGCCGCATTGCTGCTGGTCATCGGCTGCTCGAACACGATGGCCGATTGCCGTGAGCTTCAAGTCCCTGTCAGTGTTTTCGAAACCACCGACCAATGTGTCGCCGAACGCCCGTTCGCCATGGGCGACGTGCAGGGGCAGGCCGAACACATCGTCGCCAAATGCC
>NZ_RZQG01000381.1:0-5503 GCF_003998635.1 Mesorhizobium sp. M7D.F.Ca.US.004.03.1.1 | reverse complement strand
GCCGCATCTGCCGTGTTTCGAAACGCCGATGCGCGCGGGATCAAGGTAAGCGCCCAAGCCAACGGCACCAGCCAGTGCCAGGCCGCGGTCTGCGCTCCTGCGAACGGGAACACGGTTCCAGCCAGAGGCTGAGCCAAGATGGCCACAGCGGCCGACACGGCTCCCCACAGCGCTGCACGCCGCGAGGCGCCGATCCACCAGGCTTCGAACGGCAGCGCCACGACAAGCATGGCGACAGGCGAACTCAGCCCGCCCGCGGCGGCAATGAGACTGCCGAGAGAAATGCCCGCCATCGCCAGGGCGATCCAGCTCGCTATCGCCATCTTGCCGGTCGCCGCCACCAGCAAGGCGACGAACCAGCACAGGCCAAAGGCCGCGAAGATGACGGCCATGGTGACGGCGGCGCCCAGGCCCGAAGTGACCAGCGTGACCGCGGCACCCGCGGCAAAGAAAGGAGCGGCGAGCATGACGCCGATGAAGCGGCGCTGGCGCTCGCGGTCGCTCTGCCCAATAATGGACGGATGGACCATACGTTCGCAACCGGCGGCAATCGCGCCAGGTAATTCAACGTATCTGGCCTTGATTGAACTCAACTCAACGCACCCGTAATCGTCGTGGACAGCTCTGCTTTGCAGATCGTTCTGGTTGGCTCTGAAACTCGCATCCAGCGTTTAAGGAATGGATAAGGCAGGGCCGACCAAGGCCCCGGCCTGGGGCAAATATCGGGATGCCGGCAGCCGAAAGCCCGGGCAAATGCAGCCATAGTAAACGGAGGGTTATCCGGCGACGGTGCCCATCGGGTGGCTGCAGGCGGCACCTGGACTCCGGGATTTCAGGAAAAATGCAGGAAAAGCATGGAGATAGATGGTTATCTCGGGTTAAGAAAACTCATTCGGATTTGAGATAAATCGATTGCACAACGGCTCGTTTCGAATTTGCCTAAAATTTGAGGAAAATTGTCGCTTTGCCTGCAAGCCGTCCTTTGCGCCTGTGTGCCAACATCCTGCCTACAAAAGAGGTCATGCCATATGGATGCATGATCCGGTCACGACGAGAGGGCAAGGGCATGGTCTTCCTCATAAGAATGGCTTTCTGGTTTTCGCTGGTGCTGCTGGCGCTGCCGCTGACTGTCGGCCCCGATGAATCGGGCCGCGAAAGCGTCGGGCCGATCCAGGCCTTGTTTGCGGCACGCGAAGCAGTTGGCGACATCGCTGGCATTTGCGAACGCAAGCCCGATGTCTGTGAAACCGGCAAGTCGGCAATGCACACCATCACCGCCCGCGCCAAGGAGACCGCCAAGATCGCGGCGGCGATGCTGGACGACAAGTCCGCCGCCGGGCCCGATACATCGACGATGACCGGCAGCGTGCCGGATGAAATCGTCTTGCCCGAGACAGTTAACCTGCCGGCGCAGAATTAAGCCGTTTCGACGGCGCACCGCGGGCTGTCTGCCCTCTCGACGCCCGCGGTGTCCTTGTTTTTCCGTGACGCGGAGCCGCCGCGTGACTATATCCGGCATTATGACCACCACGATACAGACGATCCGCGACGACTTCTCGTTCCTCGAGGAATGGGAAGACCGCTATCGTTACGTCATCGAACTCGGCGAGGCGTTGCCGCCGTTTCCGGACGAGCAGCGCAGCGCCACCAACAAGGTGCCGGGTTGCGTCAGCCAGGTCTGGTTGACCACTGAACGCGGAGCTGGGGCCGACCCGGTCATCACCTTCACCGGCGATTCGGACGCTCATATCGTGCGTGGGCTGGTCGCGATCATGCTGGCGCTGTTTTCCGGCAGGACCGCCAGCGAAATCCAGAAGACCGATGCGGAAGCGACATTGAAAGAGCTCGGCCTCGACGAGCATCTGTCGCCGCAGCGCGCCAACGGCCTTCGCTCCATGGTCAAGCGCATCAAGCGCGATGCCGAGGCGGCGCTCAAGCAGACCGCCTGAAAAGCTCTCCCTGGAATTGCTCTACTCGATCAGCGCGTTGCCACCCGCAAAATCAAACGGCGCCCGAAGGCGCCGTTAATGTCGATCAATCTGGCTGGCAGCGATTACCGTGCCTTGCGCTTGCGGCCGAGGCCCATCTTCTTGGCCAGTTGGGACCGGGCAGCGGCGTAGTTGGGTGCAACCATCGGATAGGTCGGGTCGAGGTTCCACTTTTCGCGATACTGATCCGGCGTCAGATCATAGTGGGTCATCAGATGGCGCTTCAGCGACTTGAACTTCTTGCCGTCTTCGAGGCAGACGATGTAGTCGTCATGAACCGAGCGCTTCGGGTTGACCGCCGGCTTTTGCTTGTCGGCAGGCGGTTGTTCGGCGGTTCCGCCCACACGCCCGAGTGCGGCATGGACATCGGATATCAGGTTCGGCAATTCGCCGACCGGCACGGGATTGTTGCTGACATAGGCGGCCACCACATCGGCGGTCAATTCGATCAGCGCATCGCTGTTTCTGGAAGGTGTTTCGACAATATCCATGGTCTTCAGGCCCCAACAAGAGTTACTTCGATCTGCGCCCTTTTTTTACAGGCAGGGCATTGCACGAACTTTGTGCAGGTAGAGCTTCTACGATTCGTGTCGCGCGCACATCAATGAGCCCGCAGACCAAGTAAGTCAATTCGCCCCTTGCGCTATATTGAACGATGTTGGTCAATTGTTCCCGGATCAGCTTCAATCTTTCGTGCATTGTGTAATTTATCGATATTTCGCGCGCCAACCAGCAACGGCTGACGCAACGTCAGCTCGCCGTTACATTCGCGGCAACTCACAGAGCAGGTTTCAATGCTTGATTTTGCTTGGCTATTGCACGCGCAAACTTGGTTGTTCACACCTGTCTACAAAACCACAGGTTGCTGCATGTCTGTCATGCGTGAGCAAGCAGGCGACATGCCTGTCACCCGACCGGTCCGGATCCATCGCTGCAGGGTCAATCAATGCGGGGTGATGTATTTGCCATAGGCCCATCCGGTGACGAAGTTGCCGTTCTGGGCCGGATCATGCCAGACTTCGCACCAACGGTAGCGAACCGTCTGTTCCTGCTTCCATGCCGGCTGATTGGCGATGTCGAGCAGGTTTATCGCGCCGGTGCATCGTCCAGTCATCTGCAGAACGGTCCCGTTCGGGTATGCCGCCTGCTTCTGGGACGTGCCCGACGGGTATTTGCGCACATTGAGCGTGTCGCCGAACGGCACATTGGCCACTTGCCAAGCCGCGAATACGGTCGCATGAGACTGACCGGCAAAGGCCAGAGTTAGCGAAGCAACGGCGAAAGCCGCAGCGGTCCGAGACCGAATAGTCATCATCTTTCCTCCCGGCTCATCTTCGGCAGCCGACACAACCCATAGGCTGCGGCTCTTGAACCCGCCCTGATCGGCGTGTTCATTCGCCATTCAAGATACTTCCCCATTCAAGATATTGGCAAAGCGAGACGCAATGACCAGGACATCCATATTTCCGATCGTCACCCCGCCAACGCCCGAGAAGCGGCCGGTTTCCGACACGTATCACGGCATCACGCGAACCGACGACTATGCCTGGCTGCGAGCCGACAACTGGCAGGAGATGTTCCGGAACCCGTCATTGCTCGATGCGGGGATCCGCGCCGAGCTCGACGCAGAAAATGCCTACCAGTCAAAGCTGATGGCCGACACGGTCGAGCTGCAAAAGCAGCTTTTCAAGGAGATGAAGGGCCGTATCAAGGAAGACGATTCTTCCGTGCCTATGAAGGATGGGCCCTATGCCTATGGTTCGTCCTTCAAGCTTGGCGGCGAGCAGCCGCGCTATTTCCGCATGCCGCGCGACGGCGGCGCCGAGCATATCCTGCTCGACGGCGATGCGGAGGCCGCGGGCAAGGCCTATTTCCGTCTTGGCGGCGTCGACCATTCGGCCGACCACGCCAAGCTGCTGTGGGCATTCGACGATAAGGGCTCCGAATTCTACACGCTTCGCGTGCGCGACCTCGCCGATGGCAAGGAGCTTGCCGACCAGATACCCGACACCGGCGGTTCAGGTGTCTGGAACGCCGGCAATGACGGCTTCTTCTATACGCGGCTCGACCCCAACCACCGCCCGTCCAAGGTGCTGTTCCATGCGCTGGGCGACAGCCCGCAAAGCGATCGGCTGATCTATGAGGAAACCGATCCCGGCTTCTTCATGAATGTCGACGGAACCCGCAACAGCGAATGGATCATGATCGGTATCAACGACCACGAGACTTCGGAATATCGCCTCTTGAGCGCCAGCGATCCGTTTGCCGAACCGAAACTGGTCTCGCCGCGCGAGATCGGCCTTCAGTATGACCTTGAAGAAGGCGGCGACATCTTCTTCATCCTGACCAATGCCGACGGCGCCAAGGATTTCAAGATCATGACGGCGCCAGTGAGCGACCCGGTCCGTGCCAACTGGCAGGAACTGGTGCCGCATGAACCCGGCCGGCTGATCCTGTCGGTGATCGGCTTCAGGGACCACATGGTCCGGCTCGAACGCAAGGAAGGCCTGCCGCGCATTGTCGTGCGCGACCGCAGCAGCGGCGAGGAGCATCTTCTGTCCCTAGACGAGGAGGCTTTCTCGCTCGGTCTGTCGGGTTCCTATGAGTACGACACCGAGATCATGCGCTTTTCCTACTCGTCGATGACGACGCCGGCCCAGGTGTTCGACTACAATATGCGCACCCGTGAGCGGATGCTGCTGAAGACCCAGGAAGTGCCGTCCGGCCATGATGCGGACAACTATGTGACGCGGCGGCTGATGGCGCCGGCCGCCGATGGCGAACTGGTGCCGATCTCGCTTTTGCACCACCGCGACACGCCGCTGGATGGATCCGCACCTTGCCTGCTTTACGGCTACGGCTCCTATGGCATAACCGTGCCAGCCGCCTTCAACACCAACTGGTTCTCGCTGGTCGATCGCGGCTTTGTCTTCGCCATCGCTCACGTCCGCGGCGGCAAGGACAAGGGCTATGGCTGGTACGACGACGGCAAGCGGGCGCACAAGATGAACACGTTCACCGATTTCATCGCCTGTGCGCGCCACCTTGTTGCCGAACGCTATACGGCGCATGACCGCATTGTCGCGCAAGGCGGTTCGGCCGGCGGCATGCTGATGGGCGCCATCGCCAACATGGCGCCGGATTGCTTCGGCGGCATCGTCGCCGAAGTTCCTTTCGTCGACGTGCTCACCACAATGCTCGACGCAACCCTGCCGCTGACGCCGCCGGAATGGCCTGAATGGGGCAATCCGATTGCATCCGCCGACGACTACCGGACGATCGCTGCCTACTCGCCCTATGACAATGTCGCAGCGCTCGACTATCCGCCGATCCTGGCGCTGGCCGGGCTCACCGATCCGCGCGTCACTTATTGGGAGCCGGCCAAATGGGTGGCGCGGCTGCGCGAGCGCAAGAGCGGCGACAATCCGGTGCTGTTCAAGATCAACATGGATTCCGGCCACGCCGGTGCCTCCGGCCGGTTTTCGCGGCTGGAGGAGATCGCCTACACCTATTCC
>NZ_RZQG01000380.1:0-5516 GCF_003998635.1 Mesorhizobium sp. M7D.F.Ca.US.004.03.1.1 | reverse complement strand
GGATCGACCAGTTGTAGCGCTCGACGGCTTGCCCTTGGAGGCCATCGAACATCCGGTTGATCAGCTCGGCCGGACGCGTGCCCGGGCCGAAACCCGGCACCGGCGCGTGGATGTCCTGCAGCGGCTTGCCGAACTTTTCCAGAAGCGACCAGGACGAGGGAAAGCAAAGCGAGCCGGCAACCAGCCGCCAGCCGCTGTCGCTGCGGCGCATCAGGATCAGGTCTTCCTGAATGAGCTGTGAGGCCTTGGCCAGCGGCGCATCGGCGAGGGAAGCAGGCAGACGGTTCGCGGCGCCCGCCACCTCGACGCCTGATCCGCCGAGCCGATAGGTTTCGGGGAAGCTCTCCAGCAGATGCGCACCGAGCAAGTCGAGCACTTCCTGCTGGGCGTCCCGCGTGCCGTCTTCCTCGACGAAAACCCGCTCTGGGATTTCGGCATAGAGCCGATGCTTCTCGGCGAGATACGGCAGCAAATGGTCGTCGACCTCGATCCAGTCCGCCGGATCGAGCGGCTTCAGCCCGATGCTGAAGAGTTTCGAAGAGCCGTCATAGGGCGTGTGGGTGGGCAGCGCCTCGGCCAAGCTCATGCTTCCTTGAAATCGTCGAGTTCGCCGGTGGTCATCCTCGCCACGAATTCGGTGACGTCATAGTCTGCCGCGCCTGCCTTGGCGAAAGGGTCGGCGACCAGCCTGGCGTCGAGCACGTCGCGCGGGCATCGCGCGATGATGATGCCGCCGGTTCGCGGTTTCTTCGGCCCGGAGACGACAAAGATGCCGTCCGCATAGCAGCTCTTCAGCCACTCGACGTGCGCCGCCTGTAGTTGGTCAATCTCGGTCAGCGGTACTTTGTAGTTCAGTGAAACGACGAACATTGTCTTGGCTTCTCTCAGGTCAGTTTGGCCGGGATCAGTCCGCGCAGCGAATTGCCGAGGAACAGGGCCCTGGCGGATTTCAAATCGTCCAAGCTGTAGATTGCTTCACGGGCGCGGCCTTCATCCAGAAGCTCGGCGCGCAATACGCCAGGCAGCAGGCCGCAGTCGAGCCGGGGCGTCGCCAGCATGCCGTCGCCGAGATCGGCGAAGATGTTGGTGATCGTGCCTTCACAGATCTCGCCGCGCTCATTGGCCAGGATCACCTCGTCGGCCTGGGTGATGAGATATTCGGCACGGGCATGCGTATAGACCTGTCGCCGGCTGGTCTTGTGGCGCAGCAGCGTGTTGCGAGAATCGAGCCTCGTCCGTGCCAGCCGCAGCAGCCAGACCTTGTCGACGGCGAGCGGTTCATAGGGCCGCGCCGCGGCGGTCACCTCGCCGTCATGCGACAAAACGAGGCGCGCGCGCATGGCAATGCCGGAACCGCTGACCGCGCTGCTCAGGACCTCGCCGACCTTGCCCGGATCACAGCGGAAGCCGAGCTCCGCCGCCGAGCCATAGAGGCGCGCGAGATGGCGATCGAAGCGCAGGAAGCCCGAGCCAGGTTCCCAGCGCATGGTCTCGATCAGCTGGAAATCGGCGGTGTTCCCGTCGCGAAGCGCGCTTTCAGCAGACACTCCTGATACTCCTCCTGCGCCGTCGAATCGAAGACGACGCCGCCACCGACATTGTAGACGGCCTCGCCGCCGGAAAAGAGCGAGATGGTGCGGATCGCCACGGAAAAGCGCATCGTGCCGCCGGGCGCGATCCAGCCGATGGCCCCGCAATAGGCGTCGCGCGGCGTGCCTTCCAGATCGCGCAGGATTTCCATGGCGCGGATTTTTGGCGCACCGGTGATCGAGCCGCACGGAAACAGCGCCGCGAAGATCTGGCGGATAGAAAGCCCCGGCAGCAGTTTTGCCCTGACGTCGCTCACCATCTGGTGGACCGTCGGATAGGTCTCGATGCGGAACAGCGCGGGCACGTCCAGCGTGCCGACCTCGCTGATCAGCGAGATGTCGTTGCGCAGGAGGTCGACGATCATGCGGTTTTCGGCCTGGTTCTTCTCGTCGTTGCGCAGGAAGATCTTCTGCCGCTCGTCTTCGGCCTTGGTCGCGCCGCGCGGCGCCGTGCCCTTCATCGGATGCGTCTCGATCATGCCCCCGGCGTCGATCTCGAAGAAGAGTTCGGGCGAGCGCGACAGCACCATGGGTTCGCCGAGCGCGACCAATGCGCCATATTTCACCGGCTGGCGTTCGGTCAGCGCATCGAAGGCGGCCAGCGGGTCGCCAGACCATTGCGCATGCACCGGAAAGGTCAAATTACCCTGGTAACAATCGCCCTGCCTGATGTGCTGATGCAGCCGCGAGAACCGCTTCTCATAGTCCTTGGGCGACCACGCCGCGCGGGCGTCGAAGATCGGACCATTGGTCGCCGCTATATTGCGCGGCGGCACCGCCTCTTCGGCCGGCGCATCGAAAACCCCAAGGCAGACGAGCGGGGCGCGGCGCCCGTCCGGCAGCAAGGGGACGAGCTTCGGTTCGAGCAGATAACCCGCCTCATAGGAGAAATAGCCGGCAAGCCATTTGCCTGCATCGTGCGCGGCTTGCGCCGCCTCCAGCGCCGGCAGGAAATCCTTTGCCTCATGCGCCACGATGACATCGGCCGGCTGGTCGAAAACGAGCTGGCGCGCGCTTTCGTCGTTGCGGAAAATGGCGGCGGGCAGGGACATGGGCACCGGATGCTGCGGTCAATGAAGCCGTTGACCGCTCTATATGGGGGGCCGCTCGCGCGCAATCGAGGGAACGGCATGCTGCCACTCAAAGCCGACCTTGGGCCGACCTTTAGGTCGACTCCGGGCCAACCCAGGGGCCAAAGGCAAACGGCGGCGCCATATTGGCGCCGCCGTTTGCAATCTTCAGCTCTTGCCTGGCGATCAGGTGTTGCTGGTGGTTCCCGCCGTCGGAAACTGCTTGGCGAATTCCTTCTCGTTGCCGGCGGCGAGCAGCTTCGCCTGCTCGATCCAGCGCTCGCGCGCGATGCGGCCGTCGAAATTCATCACGTCCTCGATCCGCTTGATATCGGCGGCTGTCCAGCCGGCGATCTGGGCGAAGCTGGTGACACCTTGCGCCTTGAGCAGCTTCTCGTTGACCGGACCAATGCCGATCAGCCGGCGCAGATTGTCGGGCTTGCCGGATACGGGCTTCGCCGGTGGCGGTGCAGATTTCTTGGCTGGTGCGGGCTTACTCGTCGCGGATTTGGCTGGAGCCGAGGCTTTGGCGGCGGCCGGTTTCGCCGCCGGCTTGGCAGGAACCGCTTTCGCAGCGGCCGGTTTAGCCGGCGCGGGTTTTGTGGCGGCAGATTTGGCCGCCGCGGGAGTCGACATCAGGGCTGCAGACGCCTGGCCTGCCGGCTTTGCCGCGCTGCTCCCGGCGGCGGGTGCGGCCTGCGCCTCGCGCAGCCGGCGCTCGAGGTCGGCGCGGGTCTTGCCGCATGCATCGAGTTCACTGGTCAGCCGGTCGCTGTCGGCGCGCAACCTGTCGCGCTCGCTGCGCGTACGGTCGAGGTCGCCGCGCAAGCTGTCGAGTTCACCGCGCAGACGGCCCCAGAGGAACCAGCCCACCAACACGCCTACCAGGAACGCCAGGAGCATGTAGAAAAAAGTGCCCATTGTCTCTCTCCAGTCAGATCCGTCTGCCGTGGGGTCATGACCTTCGGCGAAGGACTACTCGATGGTGATTCCGCGGTTCGCAGAACAGCCGGCTTCGGTTCGAGCTGTCGGCTCGGCTTTGCTTGCCCATGGCCAACGGCCGTTGTCGCGTCCGCCTGAGCGCCACGGCCGGCCGAGATTTTTCCTCGCCGATCCGCATGCGCTCCGGCTGAGCTTGGAGCGAAGGCTATCATAGAGCTTGTGGAAAGCTATCGGAAAACTTCGGTGGAGAGTACTTCAAGAACAGATATTTAGGCCAATAATAAAGCCATCCCAACATGCATTCCGGCTAAACTGTTCTACGAGCGGGCGACGCTTGCAGGACGTGTTTCAAACGTCGAGCGCTTCCAGCTCGTCGATCAGGCCACTGATGACGCCAAGCCCTATCTGCCAGAAGGCGGGATCGGTGGCGTCGAGGCCGAAGGGCGCCAGAAGCTCGGAGTGATGCTTGGTGCCGCCGGCGCGCAGCATCTCGAAATACTTGTCCTGGAAGCCGCGCTCGGCGTTCTGGTAGACCGCGTAGAGCGAATTCACCAGGCAGTCGCCGAAAGCATAGGCATAGACGTAGAAGGGCGAATGGATGAAGTGCGGAATGTAGGTCCAGAACACCTCGTAGCCTTCGCGCAACTTGATCGCCGGCCCGAGGCTTTCGGCCTGCACTTCGAGCCAGAACTGGCCGAGCCTGTCGGAGGTCAGTTCGCCGTTCTTGCGCTCGGCATGCACCTTGCGCTCGAATTCGTAGAAGGCGATCTGGCGCACGACCGTGTTGATCATGTCCTCGACCTTCTGGGCGAGCATGGCCTTGCGCTCGCGCCTGTCGGTGGTCTGGTCGAGCAGCGAGCGGAAGGTCAGCATCTCGCCGAAGACCGACGCCGTCTCAGCCAGCGTCAGCGGCGTCGAAGCCATCAGCGCACCCTGGCCGCTGGCCAGCACCTGATGCACGCCATGGCCAAGCTCATGCGCCAGCGTCATCACATCGCGCGGCTTGCCCATGTAGTTGAGCAGGACATAGGGATGCGCCGACGGCACGGTCGGATGCGCGAAGGCGCCGGGTGACTTGCCAGGCCGCACCGGCGCGTCGATCCAGTTGCGGTCGAAGAAGGTTCGCGCGATCTCCGCCATATCGGGCGAAAAGCGCTGATAGGCCGACAGCACGGTGTTCCTGGCTTCGTCCCAGCCGATGATCGCCTGGGGCGTATCCGGCAATGGCGCGTTGCGGTCCCAGTGATTCATCACTTCCATACCCAGCCAGCGCGCCTTCATCGCGTAGTAGCGGTGCGACAGGCGTGGATAGGCATCGCGCACGGCGGAGGCCAGGGCATCCACCACGCTGCGCTCGACGCGGTTGGCGAGATGGCGTGAATCGGCGATGTCCTCGAAGCCGCGCCAGCGGTCGGATATTTCCTTGTCCTTGGCCAGCGTGTTGGTGATCAACGTGAAGGTGCGCAAATTTTTGCGGAAGGTCGTGGCCAGCGCCTCGGACGCCCGGCGGCGCACCTCGCCATCGGCGTCCTGCAAGCGGTTCAACGCCGGCTCCAGCGTCAGTTCCTCGCCGTCGATGTCGAAGCGAAGGTCTGTCATCGTCTCGTCGAACAAGCGGTTCCAGGCGCCGCGCCCGGTGATCGATTTTTCGTGGAAGAGCTGCTCGACGCGATCCTCGAGCTGGTAGGGTTTGTCCTTGCGCAGATCGAGCACCCATGGCCGGTAGTGGCCGAACGCGGGATCGCCGGCGAGCGCGCCTTCGATGGCGGCATCGTCGATCAGGTTGAGTTCGAGCGCGAAGAACAGAAGGTGCGCGCTGGCGTCGGTCATCTTCTCCTGGATGTCGCCATAGAGTTTGGCGCGCTGCGGGTCGGCGGTGTTGCCGGCATAGACCAGACCCGAATAGGAGACGATG
>NZ_RZQG01000037.1:0-17524 GCF_003998635.1 Mesorhizobium sp. M7D.F.Ca.US.004.03.1.1 | reverse complement strand
GTCTTCCGCCAGCGTCATCTTTCCAGACATTCTCTGAGTTTCAACAGGCTGCGGCGCAGCCAGGTACGCATCGTGTTCAGCGGCACGCCGTGGCGCTCCGCCAGTTCGGCATAGCTTTCGCCCTTGAGGTAGGCGCCCCGGACGGCCGCCGCCCGGTCCTTTTCCAGCTCATCGAGACAATGATGGATGCGTTCGGATTCATCGCCCGCCACCGCCATCGCTTCAGGTCCAGGCGCCGGATCGGCCACGTCGAGCGCGGCATCGATGTCGGCTGCGGGCTTGCGCCGCGCCCTGATGCGATCGATCGCATGATTGCGCGCAATCGCCACCAGCCAGGAGATCGGGCTCAGATCGGAGACGGCAAAACGATCCGCCTTCGTCCATATCTTGACGAAGACTTCCTGTAGCGCTTCTTCCGCATCTCCCCGGTCGTTCAATACACGAAGACAAACGCCGAAAAGTTTCGCGCTGGTCTGCCGGTAGAGCAGATCGAACGCAGCCCGATCCTTCATTGAAGTCCGGACGATCAGCTTGGTGATGTCCTGCGGCGTCATCTCAGGCAAATTAGGCGATTGCAATGTATTTGCAACGGCGGAAATAACCTTGTGCACGCCTAAGCTTTTGCGTGTCGCCGGCCCGGATTTGTCCTCGATTGCCAATGAAGTCGCCACTGGCTAGCTTGCTGGCAGTGACGGGGGCGCGCATGTCGGTTGAACATACACTGTGGGCGCAGGACGCAACCGGCCTCGCCGACCTGGTTCGCAAGGGCGACATTTCAGCCGTCGAGCTGACCGAAGCAGCGATCGCCCGTGCCGAGGCCACGCGGCCCGACATCAACGCCACGGCCGAGCCGCTCTATGATGCCGCCCGCGCCCGGGCGAAGACCGTCGACCGCTCGCTGCCGCTGGCCGGCGTTCCCTTCGCCATCAAGGATCTCGGCATCGCCATCAAGGGCGTGCCGACGCATGGCGGCAGCCGCATTCCGGCATGGCTGGCCGATGTCAATTCGGTGCTGACCGACCGCTATCTCGCCGCCGGCCTCATTCCGGTCGTCACCTCCACGTCGCCGGAACACGGGCTTCGGCTGATGACCGAATCCAAGGCCTTCGGCATCACCCGCAATCCCTGGAACACCGGTCATACCAGCGGTGGCTCGTCGGGTGGTGCGGCGGCACTGGTCGCGGCAGGCGTGGTGCCGGTGGCGCATGCCTCGGATGGCGGCGGCTCGATCCGCGTGCCTGCCGCCTGCACCGGACTTGTCGGCCTGAAGACGTCGCGTGGCCGCACACCGCTGACGCCCCTGGTGAGCGAAAGCTGGTACGGCATGGTGGTCGACCATGCGCTCACCCGTTCGGTGCGCGATTGCGCGTTGCTGCTCGACCTCACCCACGGTCCCGACCTCCTGTCGCCCTATGCCGCGCCGTCGCCGAAAGGCACATTCACGGCGGCTGCCGCGCGCGATCCCGGCAAGCTCAGGCTGGCCGTGTATCGCAAATCGCCGCTTGGCCTGCCGATCTCGGATGAGACGCTCAAGGCGCTCGACACGGCGGTGGCGCTTGTCCGTGAGGGCGGCCATACGGTCGAGGAGATCGACCTGCCTTCTATCGGGCGCGATTTCTTCGCCGACTTCTGCAGGACGGTTGCCTCTGCCGTCGCCGGCACGATGCGGGCGCAAGCGCTGCGTGTCGGCCGTTCCGTCACCGGCGACATCGAGCGAGCCACACGCGTGCTCGCCCGCTTCGGCGAAATGGTGTCGGCCGGCGAGACCTATGCCGACCTGCAACGGCTGCATGCCGCCTCGCGGCGGCTGATCGCGGAGACCGCACAGTATGACGCCGTGCTGATGCCGATCATTGCCCACCCGCCGCTCGCCTGCGGTGCCATGGATCCGAAAGGCGCCGACGAGCTCATCGAGAACCTGCTCGACAAGCTTCATCTGACGGCCTTGCTGAAGCTGAAGCCGTTCTTCGGCCAGCTGATGGACAAGAGCCTTTGGTTCACCCATTGGCCGGCGATCCAGAATGTCAGCGGCCAGCCGTCGATCGCCCTGCCGGTCCATGTCACCGACGCCGGCCTGCCGATCGGCATCCAGGCAGCGGGCCGTCCGGGCGATGAGGAGACGCTGCTGTCGCTTGCCGCGCAGATGGAGAAGATCTCGGGTTGGCTGGGCCGCAGGGCGCCGCTGATGGTGCCGTCATGATGACGAGGTCGTGAAGCGCTCGAATATGACAGCAAAGCCATTTGCGGGCGGCGCCAATTCCCGCTAAGACGCCGCCGTCCTTACCTGATGCATGTCGCCCAAAAGTGTCCAGCGGTTTTGGGACAACGACATGCATAAAACCAAAAGCCGGGAAACAAGCCGATGACGGAAATAACCGCCACCGCCGAAATGCAGGCCGCTCTGCTTTCGCGGGCGCTGCCCTACATGCAGCGTTACGAGCACAAGACCGTCGTGGTGAAATATGGCGGCCACGCCATGGGCGATATCGAGCTCGGCAAGGCGTTCGCGCGCGACATCGCGCTCCTGAAGCAGTCCGGCGTCAACCCGATCGTCGTCCACGGCGGCGGCCCGCAGATCGGCGCCATGCTGGCCAAGATGGGCATCGAATCGAAGTTCGAGGGCGGCCTGCGCGTCACCGACCAGAAGACGGTCGAGATCGTCGAAATGGTGCTGGCCGGCTCGATCAACAAGGAGATCGTCGCGCTGATCAACGCCGAGGGCGAATGGGCGATCGGCCTGTGCGGCAAGGACGGCAACATGGTGTTCGCCGAAAAGGCCCGCAAGACCATGATCGACCCGGACTCGAACATCGAGCGCGTGCTCGATCTTGGCTTCGTCGGCGAGCCGGTCGAGGTCGACCGCACGCTGCTCGACCTTCTGGCGCGTTCCGAAATGATCCCGGTGCTGGCACCGGTGGCGCCGGGCCGCGACGGCCACACCTACAACATCAACGCCGACACCTTCGCCGGCGCCATTGCCGGCGCCTGCCAGGCAACACGGCTGCTGTTCCTCACCGATGTGCCCGGCGTGCTCGACAAGAACAAGAAGCTGATCGACGAACTGACCGTGGCCGAGGCCAAGGCGCTGATCAAGGACGGCACGGTGTCAGGCGGCATGATCCCCAAGGTCGAGACCTGTATCGAAGCGATCGAGCGCGGCGTCGAAGGCGTCGTCATCCTCAACGGCAAGACGCCGCATGCGGTGCTGCTGGAACTGTTCACCGAACACGGCGCCGGCACGCTGATCGTGCCCTGAGGGGCGAACGGCCGCTTAGCCGCTCGCCGCCGATCGATCAGGCGGCCTGAGGAAGGCGCGCGATGACCTTTATCTCGAAATCGAAGCCCGCCAGCCAGTTCACGCCCACCGCGGTCCAGTTCGTGTAAGGCGGCTCACCGAACGCCTTCAGCCGAACGGCGTCGATCGCCTGCCACTGCGCGGCTGGATCGGTGTGGAACGTGGTCACGTCGACGATGTCGTCGAACGTGCAGCCGGCGGCCTTCAGCACAGCCGCGAGATTGTCGAAGGCAAGCTGCACCTGCTTTTCGAAGACCGGCTCGGGCGACCCGTCCTCGCGGCTGCCGACCTGGCCGGAGACGAACAGAAGGTCACCCGAGCGGATCGCCGCCGAATAGCGGTTGATCTCGTAGAGAGCCTGCCGGCCGGCAGGAAAGATCGCGTCGCGTTTGGTCATGGTTTCTCCATTCAAAACAAGGCAGGTCCGACCTTCGGGCGATTGCGACGCGGCTTCGCCGCGCAGGCGAAGCCGTTCGCAAAGCTTGAAGGTTTTGATCGCTGCACTCCAACATTCGGGGCTGCAATTGACATACGCCCCGTATGTTGGATGTGGGTGCATACGCCTCGTATGTCAATACGCATACGTCGCGTATGATCTTAGGAGATTGCCATCAGAGGCGTGGCGAAATCGTAATCTCGGGCGGTGCCAGCTTGCGCACCGAACGTCGAACGGTCATCGATTCCTCCTCGGCGTCCTGCGGCGCGCCCCAGAATTCGGCCAGCGTCGGACCGTCTTTCACCCTGGTGTCGCGGACCAGAAATCCCCAGACCTCGCGGAACCAGACGCGGCGGCCCATCTGCGTGTACCAGCGCATCGAGTGCCGCTGCTCCGGATCCCTGTGGAACAGGATGCGCGCCAGCGCCTTGGGCCGCGACTGCACCGCCAGCTCGATCAGCTTGACGCTGAAGAACAGCATCCACGGCTTCAGCCGGGTCATCTGCAGCACCTGGTGCTTGTAATCCCACAGGCGGGCATCCCGCTGGATCACCTTGCGATCCCGGGCGATGCGGAAGAACGGCGTCCAGCGATGCGGCGTCACATAGAGCGCCTGGATCTGGTCCGGATCGTAGGCGATGAGCTGACGAAAGCCGCGCCACAGGTCACGAAAGCCTTCGTCCTCGAAGCCGGCCACCCAGGTTGCCATCGACAGGATGCCGTGCAGGCGCAGCAGCCTTATCGCCTCGCGATCGGATGAGGTGCTGCCGCCCTTGCGGATCAATTGAAGCGTCTGTTCGTCGGTGTTTTCCATGCCGAGCAGCCAGCGGATGACACCCGCCTTGCGGTAGAGGTGCAGCGTGTCGGCATCGCGCACGATGTCGTCGGCGCGAGTCGAACCGACAATCAGCACCGGCACGTTCTCGGCAATCAGGGCGTCGAGGAAGGCGCGCCAGGCTTTCTTCGAAACCGTCGGATTCTCGTCGGCGAGATTGATCAGCTCGACGCCGTGTTCGCGATGCAGCCAGGCGATTTCTTGCGCGAATTTCACGGGATCGCGATGCCGCCAGCGGGTCCAGAAGCCGCGCTGGCCGCAATAATTGCACAGATGCGGACAGCCGCGCGAAAACTGCATGACCACGGCACGCTTGCCGCCCCAATAGCTGTAGTTGATATGGTCGATCAGCTCCCAGCCGACGCGGTAGGCGTCGAGGTCGGCAATGGTCATGGCCGGCTGCGTGGCGAAGGGACGGCGCAGATCGTCGCGATAGGCGATGCCGGCCACGCTCGCCGGCTGCTGGTGCATCTCCAGCGCCTCGACCAGCGCCACCACGGTCGCCTCGCCTTCGCCGCGCACGATGAAGTCGAAGGCATCCGTTGCGGCCAGGATGTCACGCCAGTGATAGGTCGGAAAGACGCCGCCATAGATGACGATGGTCGCCGGCTCTTGCTCCTTGATCATTTTGGCGATCAGCAAGGCGGTCGGGTGCGCCGAGGTCGAGCCGGAATGGCCGATCAGGACGAAGTCGGGGCGATCGGCGAGCGCGTCGCGCACGACGCTGTCGAGCGGCATCGGCCCAAATTCGGCGTCGACGAGCCGCACCTCATGGCCGGCATCGATCAGCGGGCCGCCCAGCGCCAGCAGGCCGAGCGGCGGCAGATGATCGTCGGGCACGCGGCTGCCGATTGCAGTGTGCGGCGGATTAATCAGGACGATTTTCATGGCGGACCTCCTGGAAGTTGGTCCGCGCATGCTGGTTGTCGATGTGGACGTCCGCTTGGCCTGTTTCAGCAGTTTGCGTGCAGCTTTTCCCCAAGGAGTGCGAAGGCAGGCATTGTCACCGCCTGAGGTGGGCGAGCGGCACGTGGCCGGGTCCCTTGATGTTCTGCAGCACGAGCTGGGTGTGGACATCACGCACGCCGTCGAGCCGCATCAGCCGGTGCATGACGAAGGCGTTGAGCTCGTCGACCGACGGCACCATGACATGCAGCAGGAAATCGTGGTCGCCGGTCATCGTCCAGCACGACGACACCTCGTCCATGCGCTGCACGGCGGCGATGAAGCTTTCGGGCGAGCCGTCGCTGTGGCTGACTAGGCGCACCTGGATGAACACCTCGACCATCAGCCCGACCGCGCGGCGACTGATCACCGCGGCAAAACCCTTGATGATGCCGGCCTCCTGCAGCGCCTCGAAGCGCCGCGCGCACGGCGTCGTCGACAGGCCGATCTCTTGCGCCAGTTCGGACACCGGCTTGCGTCCGTCGCGCTGCAGGACATCGAGCATCTTGATCTCGAACTCATCGAATTGAGGCATTCTCACTCCTTGAAGGCGCTTTCTGAGTGAATGTTATCCCGATTCCCGCATTCGAGCCATCATCAAAACCGATTTGCCTCGGCAAATCCGGTTAGCCTTTCAGCACCATTCGCCATTCATGATTTGCGAGGAGAAAAACCATGACGACGATGAGCGTTGCCGAATATGCCCGCGACTGCGCGGCGCAAGGGTTGCGCGGCGACTATTCGGTCTGCCGTTCCGATTTTACCGTGGCGCAGGGTTACGACTACAGCGCCGAAGAGCAGGCGGTGTGGCGCACGCTGTGCGACCGCCAGACCAAACTGACGCGCAAGCTCGCCCACCATTCCTATCTCGACGGCGTCGAGAAGCTCGGCCTGCTTGATCGCATCCCCGATTTCGAGGAGGTCAGCGCCAAGCTGCACAAGCTGACCGGCTGGGAGATCGTCGCCGTGCCGGGGCTCATTCCCGCAGCCCCGTTCTTCGACCATCTCGCCAATCGCCGCTTCCCGGTCACCAACTGGCTGCGGACCCGGCAGGAACTCGACTACATCGTCGAGCCCGACATGTTCCACGATTTCTTCGGCCACGTCCCTGTTCTGTCGCAGCCGGTGTTCGCCGATTTCATGCAGATGTATGGCCGCAAGGCCGGCGACATCATCGCGCTGGGCGGCGACGAGATGATCACCCGGCTCTACTGGTACACGGCCGAATACGGCCTGATGCAGGAGGCCGGCCAGACGCTGAAAGCCTTTGGCGCCGGCCTGATGTCGTCGTTTACCGAATTGCAATTCGCGGTCGACAGCAAGGACGCTCACCACGTGCCCTTCGACCTGGAAACGGTGATGCGGACCGGCTACGAGATCGACAAGTTCCAGCGTGCCTATTTCGTGCTGCCGTCGTTCGACGCCTTGCGCGATGCCTTCCAGACTGCCGACTTCGAGGCGATCGTCGCCCGCCGCAAGGGCCAGCCGGCGCTCGACCCGGCAACCGTCTAGCTTTCCGCAAAAGCGTGTCTCCCCCCTCGATGGGGCGGGAGCCATCGGCACTCCTATCGCCCGTTTGGAGTGTCGGGCCCCTCGGCCTTCAGCCGCGCCAGCTGGTCGCGCTGCAGGTCGAGTGCGGCGTTGACGAAGCGCGATATGGTGGCGAGCTCTGCGTCGCCGAAGCTGGCGATCACCCTTTCGCCTTCCCGCGCGATGGCACCGTAGTAGCGCGCCGACAGTTCCCGCGTGGCCTCGGTCGCCTCTATGACCACCTTGCGCCTGTCCTCGAGACTGCGCATGCGCGTCAGCAGGCCGCGCGCTTCCAGCCGGTCGATCAGCGCGGTCACCGCAGCCGGTGTCAGCCCGGTCGCGGTGGCGATCGCGCCGGCCGATTGCGGGCCGCCATGGAGCAGCCCGATGCAATGGCGTTCGGCCATGTTCAGCCCAAGCCTCACCCCCACCGCTTCGTCATAGGCCTGCGTCGCGTCCTGCCACTGCATGATGGCAAGGCCGATGGAGGCAGTCAGTTCGGCACGATTCCCGGTTGACGAATTTACTTCGATCATCTAATTATCAATCTGTCTAACATTTAGACCATCGCAGCAATATGCGGCCGCACTGCCTGCAAGGCAAGAGCCAGCCGCCGACAAGGAGTGAAAAATGAGCTTGATTCAACAGCGCGCGCCGCTCTCGCATGAGGAGGAGTTCAAATACGCCAAGCTGGCAATGGAATGGTATGGCTGGGGCTCTCCCATCGGCCTCGGCATTCTGCTGGTGTCGCTGGCCGCAGCAGCCGTGCTGGTGCGCATCGCCGTCTACGGCATTTGAGCCATGCCGCGCATCCGCCGGCGCCATCACTGGCGCCGGCTTTGCCGGGATGCCGCGAAATTCAGGACGTTGCCGTGGGGCCGTCAGACGGTGACCACCTTGCTCAGATGGTCGCCCAGACGGCAGGCCAGCGCGGTGATCGTCGTCGTCGGGTTGCATTGGCCCGATGTGCAGAACACCGAGGAGCCGCCGACATAGAGATTGTCCATGCCGTGCACCTTGCAGTTGGCGTCGACAACACTCTCGCTGATGTCGGTGCCCATGCGCGTGCCGCCCATATGGTGATGGCCCGCCGTCTCGTCATTGGTCGGATAGTCCTGACCATTGCTGATCCAGTCGGCGATGCGCACCCGGCCGAGGTTCTTTTCGATCAGCGTCGTGCCGAACAGTCTGAGCCCTTCGAGCAGGGTGCGATGTTCCAGCTCGGATTTCTTCCAGTGCAGTTCGATGCGCGGTGCGCCGGCATGATCGACATCGGTCTTCGACAGCTCGATCTGGTTGGAGGCCAGCGGCGCCTGTTCCCATGCGACGTAGAGCTGGGCAGCGCAGCGCAGCCTCTGGCTGAGCTTGGAGGACATCCACTCGGCCATGTTGGGCGCCGTGCAGGCGAGGTCGGCGATAAGGCTCTTGACCCCCGGATACGGCGTCTCGATCAATCTGATGCCGAAATTCATGATCTGCAGCCGCTCCATGGCGGCAAGTGTCGGCGAGAAGAAGGCCTCGTTGACGGCGTCGACCTCGAACGCGTTGTAGTCGGCCAGGATGGCATTGCCGCCCTCGAAGGTCGGATGCTCCATCCAGTAGCGGCCAAGCGCTGCCGCATTCGGCACGACGCCGCCGTTCGAGCGCTGGTTCGACCACAGAAGCAGCCGCGAATTCTCCAGCCCGCCGGTGCAGACGATGAAATAGTCTGCGCTGAAGGAGCCGGCATCCTGCCCGTTCGACCACAGTCTGGCGCCCGTCACGCGTTTGCCGTCGCCGACAAGTTCAGTGACGCATGTGTTGAGCACGACCGCGATGTTCCCGGCTTTGTCGAGTTCGTCGCCGAATTTCTCGGCGAAGCGCACAGCCGGGCTCTTGATCAGCTGCACCCAGCGAATGTCGTCCGAGATCGGCATGTCCGGCCGGAAGGCCGGAAGGTCGAGAATATCGCGCACTTCCGGCAGATAGGGCTCGATGTCGGTGCGGCGGATCGGCCAGCCCGTATCGGGCACCCAGGCCTTCGGCTCGAAATCCTGTTTGTCGAGCACGCGGCACCAGCCGGCCCAGTGGTTGGAACTGCCACCCATGAACCGCAGCCGGGTGATGTCGAGATCGAAATAGAAATCGCCGACCGTGGTGCCACGGTAGAAATCCTGCGACTCGTCGCTGAACTCACGCGAGCCGGCCTCCAGCACCACGACCGGAATGCCGGCGGCGCCAAGCTTGCGGGCAACGGTGGTGCCAGCCGGGCCGGAGCCGAGGATGCACACCTTTGGGGTGAAGTTCGCGGCGCGATACGCCTCGTAGCTGTCGAAGATCATGCCAGGTCACTCCGCTTCAGGATCCAGCCATTGACCTCGACGATCTCGCTCGGGTCGGCCAGGGATGCACCGGCATGGGATGGATGGGCGGCATCGGCATCAGGCAGCTTGCGGAACAAAGACAGGGCAGGCAGTGCGATCAGCGCCTGCACGATCGCGCGGCGTGACATTTTTTTGATGAGGAAACTCATGACGGTCTCTCGGGTGGGAGCTTCGACAATGCGTGGCATTCCTGGAACGGCAGTTCCCGGAACGACACATGCATCGCCGCAGAAGCCAGTATCGTGCCAAGTCTGGCCGCAAAGCAGTGAAAACCCGGCTAAACGGTGCAACCGAGTGCAAACAGCGTTAGAATTTCCTTAACGATCTGGTTGTGGCGGATCGGATCACGCCGCTGCGGAAATGTCCGTATCGAGGATCGTCAGGTTGCGGCCCTGATGCTTGGCCTGGTAGAGGCGCCGGTCGGCGGCGCGCATCAGGTCCGATACGTTGACATCGTCGCCGCAGACGGTGCCGCCGATGCTGACCGTGAGCGGAATGGTCCGCTCGTCGACGGGCCGGAAGCGGATCAGCTCGACTTCGCGGCGAATGCGCTCGGCGACCCGCTTGGCCTCCTGCTCGGTGGCGCCGATCAGGAAGGCGCCGAACTCCTCGCCGCCGATGCGGCCGAGCACATCGCCGCTGCGCACGCCGCGCTGGATCGCGCTGGCGATCAAAAGCAGCGCGTCATCGCCGGTCAGGTGGCCAAAATTATCGTTGATCTTCTTGAAGTGGTCGGCGTCGATGATCAGCAGCGCGCCGCGATCGGACTTGCGGCGCGAACCGTCGAGCGCGGCAAAGAAGCTTTCCCGGTTGAGCATGCCGGTCATGTCGTCGCGGCTCGCCTTTTCCGCCAGGCGGCGATGCGCTGCGGCGAGCTGGGCATGGGCGCGGGCAAGTTCGCGATGTGCGGTTTTCAGTCTGTCGCTTTGCCAGAAAGTACTTGCGCTGGCAGCCCATGCCAGCACCAGAGGACAGAGCGTAGAAGACAGCCAGATCGTACGGTTTACCGGAAATCCCATCGCCGGAACGATGATCAGCGTCAGCAGGAGAGAGGCCGCGACAGAGGCGAAAGCAACGGCGGCGGATCTAAGAATTATGCTGCTCATCGCTTGCTCCCACAAGACTGTCTCTGTGCCAGCAAGCCCTGAAGGCCACCTTTCCCGGATGCATAAAATTTGAATCGTGAGGCGATTTACGCAACCTCAACGAGTAGAAGTTGTGGATAAAGTCGCTTCCGGAATGCCCGTTTCATGCCATAAGGAGCGCATGACCACGCTCCCCGACCCCGCGCGCTTCGCCCATGTCACCGACTGGGTGTTCGATCTCGACAACACGCTCTATCCGCACCACTCGAATCTGTTCTCGCAGATCGACGTCAAGATGACGGCCTATGTCGGCGAACTCCTGGCGCTGCCGCGCGACGAAGCGCGCAAGCTGCAGAAGGAACTCTACCGCGAATATGGCACGACGCTGAATGGGTTGATGACGCGTCATGGCATCGACCCCGACGATTTCCTCGAGAAGGTGCATGACATCGATTATTCATGGCTGGTGCCCGATCCCGTTCTCGGCACCGCCATCCGCCAGCTTCCGGGCCGCAAGTTCATCTTCACCAATGGCGACCGCAGGCATGCCGAACGCACCGCGCGCCAGCTCGGCATTCTCGACCATTTCGACGACATTTTCGATATCGTCGCCGCCGGGCTCAATCCCAAACCGGCGCGCCAGACCTACGAGAAGTTCGCCGAGCTCCACGCCGTCACCGGCCACAATGCGGTAATGTTCGAAGATCTTGCCCGCAATCTTTCGGTGCCGAAGTCGCTCGGCATGACCACGGTGCTGGTGGTGCCACGCAATTTCGAGCCCACCTTTGCCGAGATCTGGGAGCGCGACCCGGCCAATGAGGATGATGTCGATTTCGTCACCGACGATCTTGCGGGGTTTCTGACGGCGATTGTGGAGACGGGGGTAGGGAATTGAAGAACTGACGAATTGGGGAATCGATCCGGAACGCGCAATCCCCCTCATTCTTCAATTCCCCAGTTCTCCAATTCCCAGCCCTACTCCCCTAACTTGTAGAACCGGCTGATAATCCCCCAGGCCTCATCGGCGGTGTCGACGAAGTCGATGATGTCCTGGTCGCCGGGGCTGATCGTGCCCTGCTCGGCGAGGAAATCGAGATCGATCGCCCGCTTCCAGAAGGATTTGCCGAACAGGATCACGGGCACGCGCTCCATGCGTCCGGTCTGGATCAGTGTCAGCGTCTCGAAGAACTCGTCCATCGTGCCGAAGCCGCCGGGAAACACCGCCACGGCCTTGGCGCGCATGACGAAATGCATCTTGCGGATGGCGAAATAGTGGAAGTTGAAGCAGAGCTCCGGCGTCACATAGATGTTCGGCGCCTGCTCATGCGGCAGGACGATGTTGAGGCCGATCGACGGCGCGCCGACATCGTCGGCGCCGCGATTTCCCGCTTCCATCACGCCGGGCCCGCCGCCGGTCACCACGACATATTCACGATAGTATGAAGCAGCCGACTGCCGCGAGCAGAGACGCGCGAATTTGCGCGCCTCCTCGTAGTATTTGCTGTTTTCCTCGAGGTTCTTCCTCTGCGTCTCGTTCTTGGCCGCCCAGGCCTCGCCGCCGGGTTCCGGCAGGCGTGCGCCGCCGAACAGGATCACCGTCGAACGGATGCCGCGTTCGGCCAGGATCATCTCGGGCTTCAGGAGTTCGAGCTGCAACCTGACCGCGCGCAACTCGCGCCGCGTCATGAAGTCGGGATCGTTCCAGGCCAGCCGGTAGGTCTCGGCACGCGTCTGCGGCGTGTCCGGCACGCTCTTCGACCGCTCCAGATCCTCGTCCGAATGCGGCAACGGGGTCCACCCCGCCTTTTCCATAGGAGTCATATGCTTTACCCGTCCAATTCTTTCACTTGCGCCGTCCCATGACGCACCCGCGATTGACCCTCACCAAGGCTTCACATAAGCAGGTTCCGCAAAAGTGTCCGGCGGTTTTGTGACAAGAACCTGCTACATGCAAAGACCCAGGCAGGCAAAGCCTGCCAAGGGGTCCGCGCGACTTTGGAAACAGGTTAAGGCGTTGCCCCTTAACAGCTTGGTAATGGAGCGAATTCATGTCGAAGCCCGATCTGGCGAGTCTCGAAAAGACCATTGAGAAGGCCTTCGAGGAACGCGACACGATTTCGACGGCGACGCGTGGCGAAACGCGCGATGCCATCCAGTCGGCGCTTGACCTGCTCGATCGCGGCGACGCCCGTGTCGCCGAACGGCAGGCCGACGGCAAGTGGCATGTCAACCAGTGGCTGAAGAAGGCCGTGCTGTTGTCGTTCCGGCTCAACCCGATGGAGATCATCAAGGGTGGTCCGGGCGAGGCGGTGTGGTGGGACAAGGTGCCGTCGAAATTCGACGGCTGGAGTGCCGTCGACTTCGAGAAGGCAGGCTTCCGCGCCGTGCCGTCGTCGATCGTGCGCCGTTCGGCCTATGTCGCGCCTGGCGCCGTGCTGATGCCGTCCTTCGTCAATGTCGGCGCCTATGTCGACTCAGGTACCATGGTCGACACCTGGGCCTCGGTCGGCTCCTGTGCCCAGATTGGCAAGAACGTCCATCTGTCCGGCGGCGTCGGCATCGGCGGCGTGCTGGAGCCGATGCAGGCCGGGCCTACCATCATCGAGGACAATTGCTTCATCGGCGCTCGCTCGGAAGTGGTCGAGGGCTGCATCGTGCGCGAAGGCTCGGTGCTCGGCATGGGCGTCTTCATCGGCCAGTCGACCAAGATCGTCGACCGCGCCACCGGCGAAATCTTTTATGGCGAAGTGCCGCCGAATTCCGTCGTCGTCGCCGGTTCGCTGCCGGGCAAACCTTTTCCGAACAACGAACCTGGCCCCAGCCTCTACTGCGCCGTCATCGTCAAGCGTGTCGACGCCAGGACCCGGTCCAAGACCTCGATCAACGAATTGCTCCGCGATTGATCTTTCCGCAAAGCGAGCGCACCTTCCGCCGGCGCGACAATCGGTCGCGCTGGTTCAATATGGAGGGGTGACATGGACTGGAAATATCTGCTCACAAGCTTTGATGGCCGCATCAACCGTGGCAAGTTCTGGGCTGGCATCGGCGTATTCATCGTTATCGGCGTCATAGCTTTCATTCTCGATGCGATCCTCGGCACGCGGTTCACCACGGCCAGCGGCGCTCAGGTCGGCATTATCGGCATCCTCTTCGCGCTGGCATCGATCTATTTCGCGATTGCCCTCTATGCCAAACGCTGGCACGACCGCAACAAGTCGGGCTGGTGGACGCTGATCGGCCTCGTACCCATTATCGGCGGCATCTGGCTGCTGGTCGAACTCGGCATCCTCGAAGGCACCAGGGGTGCCAATCAATATGGACCGGACCCGCTTGCCTGACAGATCAGATCTCACCTGGCTTTTCTTCAAAATATCGGGCCGCGTCAGTCGCGCGGCCTATTTTCTTGGCGGGTTGCTCGTCGCCATCATCCAGGCCTTTCCGCTCTACCGCTTCACGCTGGTGCCGGAAGGTTCGGCCGAGAGCAACATGTGGTCGTTCATCTTCTTCGTCGCCTTCATCGCCTCGCTGTGGTCCAACATCGCGCTGGCGGTCAAGCGGCTGCACGACCTCGACAAGCCGGGCATTGCCGCGCTGATCCTGTTCGTGCCGGTGGTCTCGATCGTCGCCTTCCTTGTGTTGTGCCTGTTTCCAGGGCAGCCTGGGCCCAACCGCTATGGCCGGCGCACCAACGAGCCGGCACAACCCTGAGGGCCGATCGGACATGCGCTACCGCACGCTTGATCCGAAACTGATCGTCGAAACCGCCGAGCGGCTGGAAGAGCGGATCGCCGACCGTTTCCCCGAAGCGGGATTGCGTGGCGTCGCCGCCGAACTGGTCTCGCTGTCGCGCGATCTGGCCAAGGCGGCTCAGGCGCTCGAAGCGCCGATCTGGTGGCTGCGCGGGCTCATCATCGCCGCCGTCATCGCCGGTGCGCTGATCTTTCTGTTCGTCGGCACCATCCTGCCGCTCATCCACATCTCCCAGGCCGACGATGCGGTGCAGTCGGTGCAAGGCATCGAAGCCACGATCAACATGATGATCCTCGCCGTGCTCGGCTTCCTGGCGTTGATCCGCACCGAGGAGCGCATCAAACGCAAGCGGGTATTTCGCCAGCTGCACGGCCTGCGGTCGCTGATCCATGTCATCGACATGCACCAGCTGACCAAGGATCCGGCGGCCCTTTCGGCCAATTTCAAGCCGACGGCGCACTCGCCGGCCCGCATCACCAACGCCGCCGACCTGGCGCGCTACCTCGACTATTGCTCCGAAATGCTGTCGATCACCGGCAAGATCGCAGCGCTGTTCGCACAGTCGGTCAATGACGACGTGGTCATCGACGGCGTCAACGACATCGAAAACCTGGCGTCCAACCTGTCGCGGAAAATCTGGCAGAAGATCACGTTGATCGACGGCCAGCCGGCGGCGCAACGACCTGCTCCGGCGCCAGGCCCGGCGAGCCAAGCCGCTCCGATTCCGCCGCGCGCACCAAGGCGGTGATCCGCTGGACCATCGGCGCCGACGTGCCGGCCGTTTCCGCCAGCCGCTGGATGGCGCCTTGCAAATCATCGATCTCCGTCGGCCGGCCGCGCTGCAAATCGTCCCACATCGATGAGCGCGCCTGCGGGTCGATCGTCAGCATGCGTCGCGCCAAGAGCTTGAACAGCCAGTCCGGCAGCCGGAGCACTTTCGGCAGCAGCACCGGCCGCAGGCCGGCGATCCGCGCCGGCTCGATGCCGGACGCTTTCATCGCCGTGAGCGCCTCGTCGATCTGACCGGCCAGGATCAGCCGCCAGCGCCGATCGGCCAATTCGGTTGCCAGCGGCAGGCCGGAAAGCGCCACCAGCGCGTTGTTCAAATTCATCAGCAGCTTGCCCCACAGCACGGCCTTTATCTCGCCATGGGCTTCGACCGCAAATCCCTCGACGCCGAGCAGGCCGATTAGGCCGGCGTCGCCGTCCTCGACCATCACCGTGCCGTCGCTGGCGCGATGCACGCGCAGCGGCAGTTCGCCGTCCGGCGACTGTACGACATTGAACGGCA
This sequence comes from Mesorhizobium sp. M7D.F.Ca.US.004.03.1.1, assembly GCF_003998635.1. Lineage (NCBI taxonomy): Bacteria > Pseudomonadati > Pseudomonadota > Alphaproteobacteria > Hyphomicrobiales > Phyllobacteriaceae > Mesorhizobium > Mesorhizobium sp. M7D.F.Ca.US.004.03.1.1. The sequence continues at coordinate 1,994 of NZ_RZQG01000037.1, read as the reverse complement.
CCATGCCGGCCAGCACCGTTCGCCGGCCAAGTCCTGCACGCAGCCTGTCGGCATTGTCGATGCCGTTCTGCAGGCTGACCACCACAGCATCCGGGCGCGCATGGGCCCTGATGAGGGCTGCCATGTCCTGCGTCGCGCCGCTCTTGACCGTGACCAGGATCACGTCCGCTTGCGGCAAGGCGGTCGCCGGATCGGTGGTGACGACAAGTGCCTCGGGCCTGATCGTGCGATCGCGGCCTTCAAGGTCGCTGACCCGCAACCCACCCTGCCGCAAGGCCGCCTCGATGCGCGGCCGGGCCAGCAGGGTCACCTCGCGGCCGGCGAGCGCCAGGCAGCCGCCGGCATAGCAGCCAATGCTGCCGGCGCCGGCAATGACGATCCTCTTGTCCCCGTTTGCCATCCTGTCGCCCCGCATTCGGCCCGGAACTATACGACATGAAAACCATAATGTCGGCGCTATCGCCAGCCATGGAGCTGGCCCCTATGTCTGGCCGTGACAGGCCCTGCGCTTTCGACTATCGCTTTTGCCATGACGCTGCCCACCGATCCCGCCGAAAACCTCGCCGCCCTTATCCGTTGTGCTTCGGTGACGCCCACTGAGGGCGGTGCGCTGACCGCGCTGGAGACGATGCTGAAACCGCTCGGCTTCCTGGTCGATCGGCCGGTGTTTTCCGAAGACGGCACGCCCGACATCGAAAACCTCTATGCGAGGCGTTCCGGCAACGGCCCGCATCTGATGTTCGCCGGCCACACCGATGTGGTGCCGGTCGGCGACGAAGCCGCATGGACGCATCCGCCCTTCGCCGCCGAGATCGCCAATGGCGAGATGTATGGCCGTGGCGCAGTCGATATGAAGGGCGGCATCGCCTGTTTCATCGCCGCCATGGCGCGCCATGTCGAGCAGAATGGTGGTCCGAAAGGCTCGGTCTCGCTGCTGATCACCGGCGACGAGGAAGGGCCGGCCATCAACGGCACCGTCAAGCTGCTCGAATGGGCGGCTTCCAGGGGCGAGAAATGGGATGCCTCTATCGTCGGCGAGCCGACCAACCCGGACGGGCTCGGCGACATGATCAAGATCGGCCGCCGCGGCTCGATGTCCGGCGCCATATCAGTCAACGGCCGCCAGGGCCATGTCGCCTACCCGCAGCTTGCCGACAATCCGGTGCGCGGGCTGATGAGCCTGGTCGACGCCTTGCTGCATCCCGTCTTCGACAAGGGAACCAGGGATTTCCAGCCGACCAACCTGGAGATCACCTCCATCGATGTCGGCAACCCCGCCACCAATGTCATTCCGGCCAAGGCGCTTGCCACCTTCAACATCCGCTTCAACGACACCTGGACTGATGAGACCCTTCAGGCCGAGATCCACAACCGGCTCGACCAGGCGGCCAAACGCAAGAAGTACCGGCAGGGCAAGAAGACGCCGGTCGACTACGAGCTCGTCTGGCGCGACCGGCCAAGCCATGTCTTCCTGACCCGCGACGACAAACTGATTGAAACGCTCCGCGGCTCGATCAAGTCGGCGGTCGGCAAGGAGCCGACGCTGTCGACCTCAGGCGGTACATCCGACGCGCGTTTCATCAAGGACTATTGTCCGGTGGTCGAGTTCGGGCTGGTCGGCAAGACCATGCACATGGTCGACGAACGCGTCGCCATTGCCGATCTTGAAACGCTGACGCGAATCTACCAGCGCTTCATCGAAGACTGGTTCGGACAGGGCTGAGCAACATGCTTTCGGCGGACGAAACCCAAGCTTCGCTGACGGGCGCCTGGCGATTGATGCTCGGCAAGGCCGATGGATTGCGCCTGCTCGACCTGTCGGCCGACGGCTTCTGGAATTCCTTTTTCGCCATTGTCGTTGCCGCACCGGCGCTGATCGTCGGCTGGGTCGGCATCGCCAACGAGATCGGCGATCCCGATGCCTTCGCGGGTCGCTTCAGCATGCTGGTGCGCCTGGCGACGGTCGACATCGGCTCCTGGGTGCTGCCGTTGAT
>NZ_RZQG01000379.1:0-5530 GCF_003998635.1 Mesorhizobium sp. M7D.F.Ca.US.004.03.1.1 | reverse complement strand
CCTCTCCCCAACGGGGAGAGGGTGGCCGGAGCGAAGCGGAGGTCGGGTGAGGGGGCGGCGCCGACAGATCCGACCAAGAGAAAGGTCGGGGCAACCGAGCGCGCCCGAAGGCTGCGGGTTGACGAGACCGAGGCTGAATACAGGCTTTGGGGCGAACTGAGAGGCCGTCATCTCAACGGCTACAAATTTGTGAGGCAGGTGCCGTTGGGGCCTTTCATCGCTGATTTTGTTTGCCGCGAGGTGGGCCTGATTGTCGAACTCGATGGCAGCCAACACGCGGATTTACCAACCGACCCGGCGAGAACCGCCTGGCTGAATAGCCAAGGCTATTCGGTTTTCCGGTTCTGGAACCATGAAGTCTTGGCCGAGCGCCGAGCTGTCCTGGATACGATCTTGGCTTGCCTGGACGGAAAGATTTCTACCCCCTCACCCGACCTCCGCTTCGCTCCGGCCACCCTCTCCCCGTTGGGGAGAGGAGGGCGCTCGTCCAGCGAGGCCTGCTAGATGGACACCTTTCGCGACAAGCTCGTTCCCGTGACCTCGATCCTCGCTGGGGTGATCGTGCTCTGGTATGTCTTCGCTGTCATCCTCAACACGCCGTTCCAGCGCGATCTCGATCGCCGCGCCGGCGAAACACATACTTTGAGCGAATTCATCGGCAAGACGCTGGCGCAGCCGAAGCCGACGCTGCCGGCGCCGCATCAGGTGGCGGTGAACTTCTTCGAAAACACCTTCCTGCGGCCCGTCACCTCGAACCGCAGCCTCGTCTACAATGCCTGGGTGACGCTGTCGTCGACGCTGCTCGGCTTTGCTTTCGGCACGGCGCTCGGCATCATCATTGCTGTCGGCATCGTGCATGTGGCGACGCTCGACCGCAGCCTGATGCCATGGATCATCGCCTCGCAGACCATTCCCATCCTGGCGGTGGCGCCGATGATCATCGTCGTGCTGGCGGCGGTCGGCGTCACTGGCCTGGTCCCGAAGGCGATGATCTCGACCTATCTGTCGTTCTTCCCGGTGACGGTGGGCATGGTGAAGGGCCTGCGTTCGCCCGAGATCATGCATCTCGACCTGATGCACACCTACAATGCCAGTCGTGCGCAGACCTTCTGGAAATTGCGCGTGCCAGCCTCGGTGCCGTTCCTGTTCACCTCGATGAAGGTTGCGGTGGCGGCAAGCCTGGTCGGTGCAATCGTCGGCGAACTGCCGACCGGCGCTGTCGCCGGCATCGGCGCCAAGCTGTTGGCCGGCGCCTATTACAGCCAGTCCATCGACATCTGGTCGGCGCTGGTCGCCGGTTCGGTGGTGGCCGCACTTCTGGTCATGGTGGTCGGCATTGCCGGGCGTATCGTTGACCGCGCCATGGGCGGGAGGCCGGCATGAACTGGCTGAAACCCTCCTGGCAAGCTGTGCTGGCGATCGTGCTGTGCCTGATCGCAGTGGCGCTCGGCCCGATCGCTGCGCCGAAAGTGGATCCGCTGGCGCAGCCTGTAGGGACGTTGATATATCCCTATGTGGCGACGAACTGGCTGATCTTCGGCGTGCTGCTTCTTGTTGCCTTGATCTCGATGGCCAGAATACCGTCCATCGTCGAAGCTATTGTGCTTTTCATCGGCGCGCATCTGGTGGCCTGGCTGCTGATTGGCGGCATCGCCGGCTTCGAAGGTCTGGCGCGAGCGCCGTTTTTCCTGCTGCTCACCGCTGCCTGGCTGCTCGGCTGGCGTTGCGTTGCCGTCCTGTCGGGGCTTCGCCCGATGGCGAGCTGGGCGCGGACGTCCTTGCGTCTGATCATCCCCGCCATCTTCGGTGCCTGGATCCTGATCATCTGGGAAGCGGTGACGCGCGGCGCCGGCATCCCTTTCATCCTGTTGCCGCCGCCAAGCGCCATCGGCGCGCGTATCGCCAGCTCGCTGCCGGTGCTTGGCGCCGATGTCCGGCAGACCATCTTCAAGGCGGTGATCTTTGGCTATGTCGTAGGCAGCGGCGCCGGATTCGTTACTGCGATCCTCGCCGACCGCGTGCCGTTCCTGCGGCGCGGCCTCTTACCGATCGGCAACATGGTCTCGGCGCTGCCGATCATCGGCGTGGCGCCGATCATGGTGATGTGGTTCGGTTTCGACTGGCAGTCCAAGGCGGCGGTGGTCATCATCATGACCTTCTTCCCGATGCTGGTGAACACGGTCGCCGGCTTGGCCGCCTCCGGCCATATGGAGCGCGACCTGATGCGCACCTATGCTTCGGGTTATTGGCAGACGCTCTTGAAGCTTCGGCTGCCGGCAGCCGCGCCCTTCATCTTCAACGCGCTGAAGATCAACTCGACGCTGGCGCTGATCGGCGCCATCGTCGCCGAGTTCTTCGGCACGCCTGTCGTCGGCATGGGCTTCCGCATCTCGACCGAGGTCGGGCGGATGAACATCGACATGGTCTGGGCCGAAATCGCAGTTGCAGCACTTGCGGGTTCGGTCTTTTATGGCGTGGTCGCTCTTGTCGAAAGAGCCGTCACGTTTTGGCATCCCTCTGTCCGTGGTGGATAGGGGCGGTGGGTTTAGGGCACTAACTTCAGAGGGTAATAAAATGAAAAGACTGATTATTCCCGTTCTGGCCGGCGCGATGTCGCTTGCCGCGTTCCAGGCAATGGCCGCCGACAAGGTGACGTTGCAGCTGAAATGGGTCACGCAAGCCCAGTTTGCCGGCTACTATGTCGCCAAGGCCAAGGGTTTCTATGAGGCTGAGGGTCTCGACGTCGACATCAAGCCGGGCGGTCCCGACATCGCTCCGGAGCAGGTGATCGCCGGCGGCGGCGCCGACGTCATCGTCGACTGGATGGGCGGTGCGCTGGCCGCCCGCGAAAAGGGCGTGCCACTGGTCAACATCGCCCAGCCGTTCAAGAAGGCTGGCATGGAGCTGGTCTGCCCGAAGGACGGCCCGATCAAGACCGAAGCCGACTTCAAGGGCCACACGCTCGGCGTCTGGTTCTTCGGCAACGAGTATCCGTTCTACGCCTGGATGAACAAGCTCGGCCTGAAGACCGAAGGCGGCCCGGATGGCGTTACTGTGCTCAAGCAGAGCTTCGACGTGCAGCCGCTGATCCAGAAGCAGGCGGATTGCATTTCGGTGATGACCTACAACGAGTACTGGCAGCTCATCGACGCTGGTTACAAGCCGGAACAGCTGACCGTGTTCAACTACTCGGCAATGGGCAACGACCTGCTCGAGGACGGGCTCTATGCGTCCGAAGACAAGCTCAAGGATCCGGCCTTCGAAGACAAGATGGTGCGTTTCGTGCGTGCGTCGATGAAGGGCTGGAAATACGCCATCGACAACAATGACGAAGCCGCAGGCATCGTCATGGACGGCGGCGGCCAGGACGAGAACCACCAGAAGCGCATGATGAGCGAAGTCGCCAAACTGATCGACAATGCCGACGGGAAGCTCGACCCGGCCACGTATGAGCGCACCGCCAAGGCGCTGCTCGACCAGAAGATCATCACCAAGGAGCCGACCGGCGCCTACACCACCGCCATCACCGACAAGGCTGTGAAGTAAGCCCTAGTCGGCAACATATCGATCTAGAGAACGGCGCCTCTTGCTAGAGGCGCCGTTCCTTTATGGTGTTCATGACGAAGCTGGTTTCGATCGAGGCCACGCATTTCAGCCGCGCGATCTTTTCCTTGATGAAGCGCTCGTACTGCTCGAGGTTTCCCGTCACCACCTTCAGCACATAGTCGCGCGAACCGGTGACGAGGTGGCATTCCAGCACCTCTTCCCAGCCGCGGATCGCGTCCTCGAACATCACGATCTCGTCCTCGTTCTGGCGGCTGAGCCGGATGGTGGCGATGGCGACCATGCTCCAGCCGAAGGCGGCCGGATCGACCAGCGTGGTGTAGCCTCTGATGACACCGGTCTCCTCCAGCCGCCGCACCCGCCGCAGGCAGGGCGACGGCGACAGGCCGATCCGCTCGGCAAGCTCGTTGTTGGTGATGCGGGCGTCAGCCTGCAGTTCGCGCAGAATCTTGCGGTCGAAATCGTCGGCTATCTTCTGCTGCATTTTTGGTCTCTCCGGGCAATTTGTTGCGGGAATGCAGCCATGCGAGCCCAAGAATAGCAAGGACTGGCGGGTCGGGATCGCATAAATTGCCGTGCGACACTCTTTCAAAAGCAGGAAAAGCCATGACCGCGCCACGCCCGTCGAAAACCCATATCGGCAACCACAAGCTCCACCCGGAGACGCTGATGCTGAGCTATGGCTTCGATCCGCAGCTTTCGGAGGGTGCGGTCAAGCCACCGGTGTTCCTGACCTCGACCTTCGTGTTCAAGTCGGCGGAAGAGGGACGCGACTTCTTCGATTACACCTCCGGCCGCAAGGAGCCGCCGAGCGGCACGGCGTCCGGCCTGGTCTATTCGCGCTTCAACCATCCCAACAGCGAGATCGTCGAGGACCGGCTGGCGATCTATGAGGGGACGGATGCCTGTATCCTGTTTTCATCAGGCATGTCGGCGATCGCCACGACGCTGCTCGCCTATGCCCGTCCGGGCGACGTCATCCTGCATTCGCAGCCGCTGTACGGCGGCACGGAGACGCTCTTGACGCGCACGCTTTCCGGTTTCGGCATCGGCGCTGTCGGCTTCGCGGACGGCGTCGATGAGACAGCGGTGCGCACGGCTGCCGATGCGGCCGTCGCGAAGGGCCGCGTGTCGGTCATCCTGATCGAGACGCCGTCAAATCCGACCAACAGCCTGGTCGACATCGCGGTGATGCGGAAGATCGCCGACGAGATCGGCGCGAGCCAAGGGTCGACGCCGATCGTCGTGTGCGACAACACGCTGCTCGGCCCGGTGTTCCAGCGGCCGATCGAACACGGCGCCGATGTCTCCGTCTACTCGCTGACCAAATATGTCGGTGGCCACTCCGACCTGATCGCGGGCGCCGCGATGGGCAGCAAGGCGGTCACCAAGCCGATCAAGGCGCTGCGCGGCGCGATCGGCACGCAGCTCGACCCGCATTCCTGCTGGATGCTCGGCCGCTCGCTGGAGACGTTGTCGATCCGCATGGAGCGGGCCAACGACAATGCGCGTCTGGTCGCCGAATTCCTGCGTGATCATGCCAAGGTCGGGAAGGTGCATTACCTGCCGTTCCTGGGCGAGGACACGCTGGCGGGCCGCGCCTACAGGGCGCAATGCACCGGTGCCGGCTCGACCTTCTCCTTTGATATCAAGGGCGGGGAGAAGGCGGCTTTCGCCTTTCTCAACAACCTGCAGATCTTCAAGCTGGCGGTAAGCCTCGGCGGAACGGAATCGCTGGCCAGCCACCCCGCGGCCATGACCCATTCGGGCATTCCCTTCGAGGTTCGCCAGCGCATCGGTGTGTTGGAGACCACGGTCAGGCTGTCCATCGGCGTCGAGCACCCAGATGATCTGATCGCCGACCTGACGCAGGCGCTGGCGGCGGTCTGACCGCCGCTTTCCCCTGGCGGGTAGGCAATCGGGCTTTTTGCCTGCCATCACATATGCGTGCGCCGAAGGATACTTT
>NZ_RZQG01000378.1:0-5542 GCF_003998635.1 Mesorhizobium sp. M7D.F.Ca.US.004.03.1.1 | reverse complement strand
TGCCGCATCATCTCGCCGACACGCGCCAGATCGCGCGGCGTCACCGAGATGCCGCCGGCGGTGCGGGCCGTGCCTTCCATGTCGACGCCGATCGAGGCCTCGCTGAGCGCGCCGAGCGGCAGCCACAGTTTCTCGCGCATCAGGTCGGCGAAGCGCTGGCCGGAAGCGCGTTCGAGCAACAGGCCGAGCAGGTCGGAATTGGGCGAGCGGTAGCGGAAGGTCTGGCCGTGCGGCTCGGCAAGGCGCTGCAAGGTCAGGATGAATTCGCGCAGGCTCTCCGTGCCGCCGCCTGGATTCCACAGCGTGGCGCGGCGATAGCGGGCGAAGGCGCTCTCTGGATCGAGATAGGCCTCCTCGAAATCGAGGCTGACGCTCATGTCGAGCACATGCCGCACGCTCGCGTCGCCATAGGCCGAGCCGGCGGCTTCAGGGATGTAGGCCGTCACCGGCGCTTCCGGGTCGAACACCCCCTCGCCTTCCAAGATGCCGGCGACAATGGCGGTCAGCGACTTGCTGATCGAAAAGATGATGTGGCGGGCGCCGAAATCCATGTGCGGCGCGAACCAGTCGCCGATGAATTTGCCGCCTTTCATCACCGTCAGCGCGTCGGTGCTCGAACGTACGAGAAATTCAGCCACCGTCTCCGGCGCACCGCCGACCGAAACCTTTTCGCCTAGCAGCCCGCCCATGTCCCGCACGGGGACTTCGACAACGCCCGACGCTGCCGCCACGCGGGCGGTCGGCACCAGTTCGCCGAGATTCTGGAACGACCACCGGTTGAACGGGTTCTCGCGCCAGTTGGCGAGCAGCACCTCGTTGCGGCGGAAGCCGTACCGGGTCTCGAACGCGGTCTTGCCGGTCATGGCGTTTCCTTCCGGGTCGTTTCTTGTGGGGTTCAGCTCAGCGCGGCGGCTATGGCATGCACGGCCTTCAGCGTCGCTGTGGAATAGGCGAGATTGCTGAAATCCGGATAGGTCGAAAGCTTCACCATGACCATTCCTGTGTTCCAGTCGATATGGATCATCTGCCCGAACACGCCCCGGCACATCAGCGCGCGTGAGCGCGGGTCCTCGATCCAGAACTGGTTGCGATAACTGCCCTCCGGCAGGCTGGGGCTGAAGTCCGGCCCGTGCCTGCCGTTGCGCGTGGCCTCGATCCAGTCGGCCGGCACGACACCGCCACCATTGTCGAGGATCAGCTGGCCAAAACGGCCGTAGTCGCGAAGAGTCGCGTTGAAGCCGCCATCGGCCACCGCATAGCCGGCGCTGTCGACGGTGAAGCAGGCGCTTTCATCAGTGCCAAGCTTTTGCCAGAGTTCTTCCGAAACCAGTTGCGGCAGCCGTTTGCCGGTCACCCGTTCCATGATGAAGGCAAGCACGTCGGTCTCGATCGAGCGGTATTCGAAGGCAGCACCATGCGGGCGGATCGTTTCCTTCAAGCCCAGGATCAGCTCGAACATGTTCGAGGGCCAGCGAAAGGCCGGATCGCTGTCCGGCGGCACCGGCTTCCAGCCGGTGGCGACATCGACCTGGCCAATGTCCGAATAGCGGTCGGTATATTCCTCCGAGAAGCGTACGCCGCTGGTCATGTCCAGCACATGCTGCACACTGGCGCCGGCCCAGCCCGTCGCGCCGAGCTCCGGCAGATAGTCAGTCACCGGCTTGGCTGGATCGATCAGGCCGCGCCCGACCAGTATGCCGAACACCGAACCGGTGACGGACTTCGCCATTGACTGCGACAGGTGCAGCGTGCGGTCATTCATGCCGTTGAAATAGCGCTCATAGGCAATCTTGCCGTCCTTCAGCACCAGGAAGCCGTCCGTATAGGTTTCGTCGAGCAGCCCGGCGAGCGTTGTCGGCTGGCCCTCGCTGTCCTCGACCGACAGCCCGTCGAGATCGACCTCGGCGCGTTCGAACCGGTGGCGATGGCCATTGCCGCGCCAGACTTCGGCGGTCGGCAGAATTTCGCGGATATGCTGGAACGCCCAGCGGTTCCACGGCGGCCGATCCCAGTCGAGCTTCGGCGGCACCATGGCCGGCGGCGAGCCCTGCATGATCGACGGCCGCGGATCAGAGTTGCGGTAGGAGTCCATGAAAGGCCATTCCCGGATAAGAAAAGACCCGGCAGCATATGCCGCCGGGTCCGTCATGCAGCGACTACTTCTGCAGTTCGGTCCAGATCTTGGTGTAGATGTCCTGGATTTCAGGCGCGCACATCTTCTGAAACTCGCCCTGTGGCTTCGCGGCGGCCGGAATGACGACCTCCGGCGCATCCTTCATGTCGGCCGGCATGTACTTGTCCGATCCGGTGATGGCGTTGGCATAGCGATGGAAAGCCGAAAGGCCGGCCGCGTTTTCCGGATCCATGATGAAGTTCTGGAACAGCTTGGCGTTCTCGACGTTCTTGGCTTCCTTCAGAACGACGACATTGTCGCTCCACAGGCCGTATCCTTCCTTCGGATAGTTGTAGTGGATGGCCGGGTTGGCCAGCCGCTGGCGCAGCGCCGAACCATTCCAGTCGCTGGTTGCCTTGAAGTCGCCGGCGCCCATCTTCTCGATGGTGTTGTATTCCATGGCGATCCAGTTCGGTTTGGCCGCGACGAGCGTGTCACGCACCTTCTTCAGCACCGCCTTGTCGTCGGTGCACTGCTGACCGCCGACATATTTGATCGCGGCGAAGATGACGTCATTCATCTCGGGAACGACATTGACCTTGCCCTTCAGCTCATCGGGCGTGTTGAAGATGATGCCCCAGCTGTCAGCCGGTCCCTTGTAGACGTCGGTGTTGACGACCACGCCGACCGTGCCCAGAGCCCACGGCACCGAATATTTGCGGCCCGGGTCGAAATCGGGATTGGCCCATTCCGGCGCCACATTCTTGAAGTTCTCCATCTTGCCCGGATCGGTCTCCAGAACGAGGCCTTCCTTGATCCAGATCGGCACGTAGGTCTGCGACGGCACGGCGATGTCGAAGCCGGTGCCGCCCTGGCGAACCTTGGCGAGCGCGGTATCGTTGGAATCATAGTCGGTGATGGTCACCTTGACGTTGTATTTGGCCTCGAACTTCTTGATCACGTCGGGGCTGGTGTAGTTGCCCCAATTGTAGATGTTCAGTTCGCCGTCGGCGCGCGCCAGGCTCGTCGATGCGAGCAACGCCAACCCCATGGCGGTTGCTGTTGTCTTCCAGTTCATGGTTTTAACTCCCATTTTCGGTTCAGTCTCGTTTCCTGCTGACGAAGAAAAACAACGTGACGATCGCGACCGAAAGCAGCAGGAAGGCGGTCGATATCGCGTTGATCTCGGGTGTGATGCCGCGGCGGATCTGGCCGAGCATGTAGGTGGGCAGCGTGTCCTGGCCGCCCGATTTGACGAACTCGGTGATGACGACATCGTCGAGCGAGATGACGAAGGCCAGCATCAGCCCGGCAAGGATGCCCGGCCACAGAAGCGGCAGCGTGATGCGGCGGAAGGTTTTCCAGGGCGTCGCGTAAAGGTCGGCTGCGGCACGCTCCAGCGTTAGGTCCATATTCTCAAGCCGCGCCCGGATCGGCAGGTAGGCGAAGGGAATACAGAACGCCGTATGCGCGGCGACCAGATAGCCGATGCCGGAATAGCCGGTGAAGATCTTGATGCGCGAAAAGAAGATCAGCAGCGCCACGCCGGTGACGATCTCGGGCACCATCAGCGGCTGGTTGATTGCCGCATATTTGAAGGTGAGGCCGGGATAGGGTGCCGTGCGTGTGGTGGCGAGCGCCGCCATGGTGGCGAAGATGGTGGAAAGCACCGCCGCGATCGAGCCGATCTGGAACGAACGCAGGGTGGCATCGACGACCTGCGTGTTCTGCCAAGCCGACTGGAACCATTTGAGCGAAAACCCGCCCCATTCGGAGGTCGAGCTCGCCGCGTTGAAGGCATAGATGACCAGCACGATGATCGGCAGATAGAGCACGATAAAACAGGTCGCGGCGATGGCCGTGAATCCTGGCTGATGCTTGATGGAAAAGTTTTTAGCCATGCCGCACTCCCGACTTGCCGGCATTGCGCACATAGGCAAGCAGCGCCACCATGACGATGATCATAACGGCGATCGACAGCGCCGAGCCAAGCGGCCAGTTGCGGCCCTGCCCGAACTGCAATTCGATCAGGTTGGACAACATCATGTTCTTGCCGCCGCCCAGCACGCTCGGCGTCACATAGGCACCAAGTGCCGGAATGAAGACCAGGATGGAGCCGGCTATCACGCCGGGCTTGACCATCGGAAAGATGATCCGCCGCAGCACCTGGAAGCGTGTCGCGTAGAGATCATAGCCCGCCTCGACCAGCCGGAAATCGAGCTTCTCCATGCTGGCATAGATCGGCAGCACCATCAGCGGCAGGTAGACATAGGCCATGCCGATCAGGATCGCCGTGTCGGTGTAGAGGATCTGGATCGGCGCCGAGATGATGCCGAGCTTGAGCAGGATCGTGTTGATGATGCCTTCGTTGCGGATGATCTGCAGCACCGCGAAGGTGCGGATCAGGAGGTTGGTCCAGAACGGAATGGTGATCAGGAACAGCCAGAGATCGCGCGTCTTTTCACTGCGCGTCGCCATGAAATAGGCGGTCGGGAAGCCAAGCGCCAAGGTGGCGATGGTTGTCACCACCGAAAGCTTGATCGAACGCAGGAAGATGGTGACGTGGGCGGCGGCAACCGAAAGCGTATCGTCGAAGATATCGCGTTCCAGAAACACCGCGATCCAGGCTTCCGGCGAGAACTGCCACTTCACGTCGCCATAGGAGCCCGGCGTCAGGAACGAGTAGACCAGCACGATCAGCAGGGGGCCGGTCGCGGCGAGGAAAATGACCAGCAGCGCTGGTGCTGACAGAAGCCAGCGGTCACGCACATCGCGCCGCTCCGCTGCCTTGGCGACTTCTTCCGCGGTCGCCATGATCAGTCCTTCAGCACTTGCGCGGCATCGTTGCCGATCAGGATACCGACCTTGTCACCACGCTCGAAACCGCAGCCGGCGCTGCGTGTGTTCTGCTGGCGAACGGTGAAGTCCTCGCCGCTGTCGAGCTGGACATGGATATGCGTATCGGTGCCGAAATAGACGACGTTCTCGACCGTGCCCGACAAGTCGCCCTTGCTGTTGGTCAGCTTGGCATGCTCGGGCCTCACCACCACGGTGGCGTTGTCCTTGGGCTGGAAGCCTTCGGCAACGGTCGCCTCGATGGTCGTGCCGGATTTGAGCGTCGCGCGCGCCTTGCCGTTGCCGATGCCTGATATGGCGGCGGTGAGGAAGTTGGTTTCGCCGATGAAGTCGGCGACGAAGCGTTCCGCCGGCTTGTCGTAAATATCCCAGGGCGAGCCGACCTGCAGGATCTTGCCCGACGACATCACCGCGATGCGGTCCGACATGGTCAGCGCCTCTTCCTGGTCGTGGGTGACGAAGATGAAGGTGATGCCGGTCTCGTGCTGCAGCCGCTTCAATTCGATCTGCATTTCCTTGCGCAGCTTGTAATCGAGCGCCGATAGCGGCTCGTCGAGCAGCAGCACCTTCATC
>NZ_RZQG01000377.1:0-5552 GCF_003998635.1 Mesorhizobium sp. M7D.F.Ca.US.004.03.1.1 | reverse complement strand
GGCTTCGGCTTCATCGCCGCGTCGACGCCGGAGCGAACGTCGGCCGCAGCCTGTTCGAACGGATTGAGCTGCTTCCTGATCTCGGCCATCGGGCTGAGACCCCTGAGCTCGTCGACCGACTTCTTGACGTCATCGAGCTCGGCTTCCTTAAGCGCCTCGTTGAACTGTTTCTGGAAATCGGACGCCATAGCGCGCAGCTTCGCCGTCGTGCGGCCGAAGGTGCGCAGCATATTGGGCAAATCCTTGGGCCCGACGACCACGATCATGACGATCGCGATGACCAGCATTTCGGTCCAGCCGACTTCAAACATGGCACTCTGTTCCGACTAGAACCTTTGGCTCAGCTCTTGCTGGCTTTTTCCTTCGCGGCCGCAACGGTCTCGTCGGCGCGGTGTTCGACAGTGCGCTTGTCTTCGGCAACGTCGTCGTCGGCCATGCCCTTCTTGAAGCTCTTGATGCCCTTGGCCATGTCGCCCATCAGCTCGGGAATCTTGCCGCGGCCGAACACCAAAAGCACGATCACCAGCACGATCATCCAGTGCCAAATCGAAAATGAACCCATAGCAAATCTCTCTCGAATGTTTTCCCTGGCGATGATCTATGCGTTTTCGCGTTGGGATTCAAACACAACTGCGACAGAGTTTATGAAAGGGTGGCGGATGTCACGCATTTTCAACGTGATGGCCCGCTACGAATCCGCGCATCCTCGACAGATCGGCGGCCAATGCCAGTCAATCTTCCGTGACGCGCGGCGTCAACAGGCCGAGTTCCTCGAGATCGATGTCGGTCAGCGCATCCTCATCGTCGGTCAACGCATCGGGATCGGACGGCGGAACCGGAATGGCGAAATTCGACGGCATACGGCCCGAAAGCAGCCCCGCCCCCTTCAGTTCCTCCATGCCGGGAAGATCGCGGATCTCCTCCAGGGCGAAATGGTCGAGGAAGGTGTCCGTGGTGCCGTAGGTGACAGGGCGTCCCGGCGTTTTGCGCCGGCCGCGCATGCGCACCCATTCCGTTTCCAGCAACGTGTCGAGCGTACCCTTCGAGGTTTCGACGCCCCGGATATCCTCGATTTCGGCGCGCGTCACCGGCTGGTGATAGGCGATGATCGCCAGCACTTCGAGGGCCGCGCGGGAGAGCTTCCTTTGTTGGACGGTATCCCGGCTCATCAGGAAAGCGAGATCACCGGCCGTGCGGAACGCCCAGGCGTCGCCGATACGCACCAGATTGACGCCGCGCCGGGCATAGATCTGCTGCAGCTCGGCCATGGCCAAGGCAATATTGATGCCATCTGGAAGGCGGGCCGCAAGCTGCTTTTCGCTGACAGGCTCAGCGCTGGCGAACACGATCGCCTCGGCCATGCGCACGGCTTCCCCCAGATGCAGCCGCTCCGCCGGATTGTGTACCTTTTGCTCAGTCGGGTCCTGGGAAAGCGACTCCTCTTCGGCTTCATCGCCGACCTTGAATGGGATAACCGAAGCGTTGGCGCGTTCGCTCATGATGCCACCTCGACTGCCTTGATTGCCTGCGTGCGGCCGCGCAGATAGATCGGCGCGAACACTTCATCCTGCCGCATGTCCATCGTGCCCTCACGCACCAGTTCCAACGTAGCCGCAAACGAGCTGGCGATCGCCGTGCGCCGCTCCTCGGGGCTGGTCATGTACACGATCAGAAAACTTTCCAGCGTCGCCCAGTCATGCAGAGCCCCGACCAGACGGGTCAGGATATCGCGCGCATCCTTGAGCGACCAGACACCGCGCCTGGCGATCGTGACATTGTTGATCGCCTGCTTCTGCCGCTGCTGGGCGTAGGCGGTCAGGAGATCGTAGAGCGAGGCCGAATAGGCGTTGCGCTTTTCGACGATGACCATTTCCGGCATGCCGCGCGCGAACACGTCACGGCCGAGCCGGTTGCGGTTGACCAGGCGCGCCGAGGCGTCGCGCATGGCTTCCAGCCGCTTGAGCCGGAACTGCAGCACCGCCGCCAGTTCCTCGCCGCTTTCGCCCTCGTCGCCCGGCTGCTTGGGGATCAAAAGCTTCGACTTGAGGAAGGCCAGCCACGCCGCCATCACCAGATAGTCGGCGGCAAGCTCGAGCCTGAGCGCCCTCGCCGTCTCGACAAAGGTCAGATATTGCTCGACCAGCGCCAGGATCGAAATGCGCGCCAGATCGACCTTCTGGGTGCGGGCAAGATGCAGCAGAAGATCGAGCGGGCCTTCGAACCCGACTACGTCGACGACCAGCGACGGGTCGCCGGTGACCCGTGAATCGTCATTCTCGGCCCACAGACGGTCCATCGGTGCGGCCTTTGCGGCCTTGCTTTCCAATGTCTCCGCCACCGCCTGTCACTTTCCCTTTGCTATGCCACCGCATCGAAGTAGGTGGCGAATTCGGCACGAATTTCGGTTTCTTCGACCGTGTCACGGTTCTTTATATAGGCCAGCGCCCGCTTTGCGCGCTCCAGCGACGTGCCCTCAAGCCCCGTGGTGCGCGATGCGATGCCGGCCATCTCCTCGAAAACGCCGTTGCAGTGAAGGACCAGATCGCAGCCCGCCGCAAGGATCGAGGCCGCCTTTGTCGGGAAATCCCCAGAAAGTGCCTTCATCGAGGTGTCGTCGCTCATCAGCAGCCCGTCAAAGCCGATTTCGCGCCGGATGATCTCGTCGATGACCTTGCCGGAGGTGGTCGCCGGATTGTTGGGGTCAATCGCGCTATAGACGACATGCGCCGTCATTGCGATCGGCAGATGGTTGAGCTCCCTGAACGGGGCGAAATCATGCCGCTGCAGATCGCTGAGCGAGGCATTGACCACAGGCAACTCGAAATGCGTGTCGGCAAAGGCGCGTCCATGACCCGGAATATGCTTCATGACAGGCAGCACGCCGCCTGCCATCAGCCCTTCCGCGGCGGCGCGGCCAAGTTCAATCACCGGTCGTGGGTCCTTGCCATAGGCACGCGCGCCGATGACATCGCTGGCGCCTTCGATCGGCACGTCGAGCACCGGCAGGCAATCGGCGGTGATGCCGTAGCGCAGCAGGTCGAAGGCGTGCAGCCGCGCCATCAGCCAGGCCGCGCGGGCGCCGGCATCATGGTCGTCGCGCCACAGCGCGCCAAGCGCACCACCGGCCGGATAATTCGGCGCCAGCGGCGGCCGCAGGCGTTGTACACGGCCGCCTTCCTGGTCGATGAACACCAGCGCGTCCGGACGCCCGATACAGTCGCGCATCGAGGCAACCAGATCGCGGATCTGTTCGGTCTCGCCGATGTTGCGCGCAAACAGGATGAAGGCCCATGGGCATTCATTGCGATAGAAATTGATTTCTTCGCGGGTGAGCGATTTCCCGGCACAGCCGAGGATCATGGATTTTGATTCGGTCATGTCACGAGTCTAAAGCTTCGCGCGATCAAAGGGAATCATCCGGATCACAAGCGGTCGAACGCCAGATCTGCTTTCCCCATGAAAAAAGCCGGCGCGGTGACCGCGCCGGCTTTTATCGGTTGGCTCCGGCTCTAGCGCGAGACGAAACAGTTGCCGCCGGCGGCCTTGTAGCTGGTGCACAAATTGATCGCGTCGTTGCGCGACTGGGCAGGGACGCGCACGCGGTAGAACGTGCCCTTGCCGGCGATCTCGGCCTTGACGATGTTGGCGGTACGCCCGGCGAGCACGCTGCCGTAGCGGCGCTGCAGATCCTGGTAGCTGGACTGGGCGCTTTCGACCGTCGGCTGTGAAGCGATCTGCATCGACCACGAACCACCGCCGGTCGCGGTCGATGCCGGATCGATGGATGCAACCTGATCGGGCTTGACCTCGCCGACGACGTCGACCGGCTGGTCGGACGGGCGTTGCGGCGCGAGCGGAACCTTGGCCGGCGTGTTGGCCGACTGCGCCTTGGCCTCAGCCTTGGGCTTGGCCGCCGGCTTGAGGGCCGGCTCGTCGTCCGCCTGGGCGGCTGCGGGCGCCACGGTGCCGGTCTGGTCCGCATCGGCCTGCGCCGACGGGGCAACATGCTGCGGCGCCGGGTCGACCGGCTCCGTTGCGGCCACTTGCGGGGCGACGGGCGCCGGATCTTCACGCGGCACCAGCGAACCGTCCGACTTGACCACCATGGTCCTCACCTTGCGCGGCGCAACAGCCACGACATCGGCATTAGTGCCCTTGTCGGCTTCCTGCAGCACCTGCGCGATGCGATCCTCGGACTTGGGCGCGGCCGCCATGTTGTCGGCCGAAGCGTCGCCGGCCGTTGGCGCGGCATTGCCGGCCGCTGGCGCGGCGTTGCCGACATCGGTGCCAACGGCACCTGCGTTCTGGTCCGGTGAAAGATCGATGGCGCGGGCCGGATCCTTCGCCTGGACGTCCACCGGCTCTTCGGTGTTGGTGACCAGTTTTTCCTGGATCGGCTCGGCGGGCTTGGCGCCTCTGACCGCGTCGTAGACCTTGTTGTCCTGGTTCGGCACCACGGCGCCGCCCGGATTTTCCGGCTTGACCTTGATCGGCGCGTTGTCGGCCTTGACGATCACGGGCGCATCGCTGCCGCCCTTGCCGCCGAACGACAGCGCAAAGGCACCGAGGCCGCCTGCGACCGCCACCGCGCCGACAATCGCGGCGATGAACAGGCCACGTCCGCGCGAAGGCCTCGCGGCCTCGCGCTCGCCGAGCCCCGGAACAGCCATCGCCTCGTCGAGTTCGGGATCGTAGTCCAGTTCATCGACGGTGAAATCATCCGCCTGTGAAACCGGCTGGCTGCCGGGCAGACTGTCGAGATCGAATCCATCGGAGGCATCGGCATAACCCGTGGGCGCCGCCGCGCGGGCAGACATGTCCATCGGCCGCGCCGCATATGTCCGCGCTTCCGGCTCATAACCCGGCTTGATCCCGTCATAGCCCGGCTTGACGCTGTCGTAGCCAGTGCTGACGCTGTCATAGCCCGGCTTGAAGCCCGTGGCGTAGGAGTCATCATCGTAAGATGCGCCGGCAACGCTGCCTGCGGGAGCGGCAGCGACCTCCACCGCGTTCATCTCGGAGAGAAGGCTGGAGAACTCGGCGTCGAGATCGTCATAGCCAGACGTCGCCGGCTGATCTTCCTCGAAGTGCAGTTCCGGAATATCGAGATCGTCCGCCAGCGCAACGACACGCTCGGGCACATCGACGGTCTCGACATCGGGCATGTCTTCGTAACGCGCGGGCTGGCGGGATTGCGGCGCCGATACAGGGGCTGCGGGCGTGACGGTCTCGACCGGCTCGGCCGAACGGTAGGCAGTCGCCGCGGCGACTGCCGGCGCTGCGGCCATGGATGCCATCGAAGCGGCCGGCTGAGCGCTAAACGCAGGCTGAGCGCTGAATGACGGCTGCTGCGGAACCGGCGTCACGCGGCTCCACGAACGGGCCGGCTCTGGCGGCGTGGAACGTTCCGCCAGCCAATCGAGAGAATCCGCCGAATTGTCCCGGGCCACCTCACGCGGGTCAAGGCTTTTGGCCAAAGCCGCGTCGAACGCATCGTTGTCGAAATCGACATCACCTTGCCCGGCAGCCTCCGAGCCCGAATCCAGGCCCTC
>NZ_RZQG01000376.1:0-5559 GCF_003998635.1 Mesorhizobium sp. M7D.F.Ca.US.004.03.1.1 | reverse complement strand
ACCTACGAACGATCCAGCGAGATCAAGACCGGGTCGTTTGTCACAGGCGAGCCATCCGACGCCGAGATCGAGCGGCGCAAGAACTGGAAATAGAACTGCCGAAACGTGGCGCCAAGCTGGAGCACCTCTCATCCGACCGAGCTTCGCTCGGCCACCTTCTCCCACAAGGAGAGAAGGCGGAGCCTGGGGCATGTGGCTCGGCCAATCTTTAACGTCGGTAATTGGCAGGGACATGCGCGCAATCTTGCCTTCTCCCCTTGTGGGAGAAGGTGGATCGGCGCGCAGCGCCGAGACGGATGAGGGGTGCTCCAGCGGAGCGAAGCGTTCAAGCCGCCTGCGGCCGCCGTGCCAGCCCCTCGCGGATATGCCGCGCGAATTCCTGCGCCGCCGGGCCTACCCCATGCCTCGGAAGATGCAGGTTGATGGCAAAATTCGGCAGCGGCGGTAGGCCTGACTCAGATGGCAATATGTCGAGATCGGCCGGCACCGTGGAGGCCAGCCAGGTGGTCACCGCAAGGTCCGACCGCACCGTCGCCGTCGTCGCGTCGATGTTGCCGTTTTCGAACACCGTGCGCCACTCCAGCCCATGCTCGCTGAGCGCCGCCAGCACCGCTGGGCGGAAAGCGCAGGTGTCGGCGACGATCGACACCGGCAGCGGCCGCTTGGCGCGGGCAACGCCGCCCTTGGCGCCGACCCAGACCAGCCGGTCGATGGCAAGGCATTCGCCCGCCGACGGACCGACGCGTTCCTCGATCACCGCAAGGTCGATGGTCCCGGCCGCAAGGGCAGCAGTCAGTTCCGGCGACGAGGCGCAGACCAACGATATCTCGACCTGCGGATAGGTCTCGGCATAGGTTTTCAGCACCGGCGCCAGCAAGGTGCCGACAAGGTCGTAAGGCACGCCGAGCCGCACCTGCCCGGCCATCGGCGTACCTGCCATTTCGGCCCAGATCTCGTCATTGAGGCCAAGCAGGCGCTTGCCCTTGCCGAACAGCTGTTCGCCGGCACGCGTCAACCGCAAGCCGCGCCGATCGCGCTCAAACAGGCTGGAACCGAGCGCCTCCTCGAGCCGCTTGACCTGCTGGCTGACAGCACCTTGCGTCAGGTGCAGCGCGTTGGCCGCCGCCGTCATACTGGCCTTGTCGGCGACGGTCACGAAGGTGCGGATCAGCGCCATGTCGAGATTTCGGATCATGGCTGGCATTATGCTTACTAATGCTGACCATAGCAAACATTGCATTTACTGAAGTTGGTGCGCGGCTACGATGGCAGCCCTCTCACAGAGGACGCCGCATGCTTGAGCCCATCATCCCACTGATCCTCTTCGCCATCGTTGCCACCACCACGCCCGGCATCGCCACGACCCTGTCGACCGCGTCCGGCGCGCAGTTCGGCTTTCGCCGTTCCGTGCCCTTGCTGGTCGGCAGCGCCGCTGGCCTTGCCACGGTGACGGGTGCCGCTGCGGCCGGGCTCGCCGGCCTGCTGCTTGCCGTGCCCTCGCTGCAGCTGGCGATGAAGGTCATCGGCTCGCTCTATCTCGTCTGGCTGGCGATCAAGATCGGTCGCAGCGGACCGCCCAATCTGGATGTGACCATGGCCAGACCGAACAGCTTTCTCGGCGGCGCCGGCATCCAATGGATGAACCCCAAGGGCTGGGCGATGGGGCTGGGCGCCGCAGCCTCGTTCGCGGCCCTGGCCAGCGGGCCGATGCAACTCGCGCTGCTGCTCGGCGCCACCTTCGGCCTCGCGGCCGCCGCCTCGCTGTCGCTGTGGTGCGTGGCCGGCATGCTGCTTGCCCGGCTGCTCAAGACCGAATGGCAATGGCGCGCGCTCAACATCGTGCTGGCACTGGTGCTGGCCGCCTCGATCGTCCCGATGTGGCGGTCGGCGTAATGCCAACCGCCACGCCTTGCTTCAAGCCGCGTAGCGTGCCGCTGGCTTGTCGGCGTGCAGGCTGCCGTAGAAGGCCAGCCGTGCGCCAAGGAACGTGTCGAGCTTGGCGGCGTCGGCAAGCCCCGGCACGGTAACGGCTTCGCCCTTGGCCAGGCCGACAAGTGCGGCATCGACCAGATCGTCGGCCGTCATGATGATTTCCTTCGGAAGCTGGTCGATATCGCTGCCGGCAATTTCCCAGAAATCCGTCCGGGTCGCGCCGGGCAGCACCACCTGGGCCTTCACCTTGGTACCCGCGACCTCGCGCTGCAGGGCCTCGGTGAAGTTGACGACATAGGCCTTGGTGCCGCTGTAGATGCCGCCGAACGAGGTGTCGAAGGCGAGCACCGAGGCGATGTTGACGACGGCGCCACGGTTGCGCGCCAAAAACCCCGGCAGCACGGCGCGGGTCAGGCGTGTCAAGGCGATGACATTGACCTTGATCATGCGCTCGGCCGCATCGGCGTCTGCCGTCGCCACCACCTGCGCACCACCAATGCCGGCATTGTTGACCAGCAGCGTCACGCTCTCGTCGGCTGATACTGCCTGCTCGACGCGGCGGACGTCATTGTCGTCGGCGAGATCGGCGCTGATCACGCTGACCTTGCGGCCGTAGGCATAACGCAGCTTCTCGGCCAGCTCTTCCAGCCGGTCGGCGCGCCGCGCCACCAGCACCAAATCGTAGCCCTGCCCTGCCAGCCGGTCCGCATAGACCGCGCCGATGCCCGCCGAAGCACCGGTGACGACCGCCGTGCCCTTGTTGCTCTGTCCACTCATTGTCCTGTTCCTTGTTCGACTGATTTGCTTCGTTTCGACCTGGCCGCCGGCACCGTGGGCAATCACCCTCGCCTTACCGGCAAAGCCATCTGATTTCAATTAGTGGCATATACCACTAATTTGGAAATAGGCATATGCCACTATCTTGTCAATGATCGCAACGAGGATTATTTGGGAGGCAGCGGCCGGATATCATTCGTCGGCGCCAAGGACCCATCATGTCAAAGGACACCCTGCCCGGCCTGACCCTCTGCAACAACGCTATGCTGCGTCGAGCGGCGCGCAAGCTCGGCCAGTTCTATGATGATGTCATGGCTCCTTCGGGCCTGAAGGCCACGCAGCAGGGCCTGCTCTACCAGATCCATATCGGCGACGAGCCGGCGATGGGCGCCATCGCCGCGTCGCTGATCATGGACCTGTCGGCGCTCGGCCATACGCTGAAGCCGCTGATCCGCGACGGCTATGTCGAGACCTTCGCCGACCCGGACGACCGCCGCATCAAGCGCGTGCGGTTGACGCCGCAGGGTCTGGTCAAGCTCGATGAGGCGATGAAGCTGTGGCACATCGCCCAGCAGCGTTTCGAGGACGTGGCCGGCAACGACAAGGCGGAAAGGCTGCGCGCGGCTCTCGATGAGATCGCCGCGCTGGATTTCGATCTGCCGCCGGCCACGCCCTGAGGCGTTGGGCCGGTGTTGCCAACAGGACCTACTCAGCCGGCATGGCGGCCGGCCGGGCCACCCAGCGGCCGGCCAGTACGACGCCCAGCGCGATGATCGGGAAGATCGCAGCGACTAGGCCGAGATCGGCCGGCGCGCCGTAGCGCAGCACCGCACCACCGACCACGGCGCCCAGCGCCACGCCGAGATAGAGCGCCGAGGCGTTGAGCGACAGCACGATCGGGGCGGCATCGGGCGCCAGCTTGATGATGCGGCTCGCCTGCGCTGGTGGGAACGCCCAGCCGACGATGCCCCACGGCACCATCATCGCCATCAGCGCCGGCCCGGCAATATGGTGCGGCAGGAAGGCCGGTATGACCGACAGCAAGACCAGCATGGCGGCGCTCAGCGCCAGCGACCAGCCAACGGTATGCGTCGCGCCGAACCGATCGGCTGCCTGGCCGCCGGCAATGTTGCCGATGACGGCACCGACGCCGAAGGCGAGCAGCATGCCGGGCAGCGCGATCTGGCTGAGCCCGCCGCCCTCGATGGCCAATGGCGCAACATAGGCAAAGACGGTGAAGGCGCCGATCAGCGCCAGCACTGTCGTCAAAAGGATCGGCATCACGCCTGGACGCATCGCAGCCGCCAGCCTGCGCTTCAAGGGCAGCCTGGTGCCAACGATGCCCTGCGGCAGTCGGTACCACAGGATCGCACCGGCAAGCGCACCGAGCCCGGCGATGGCATAGAAGGTGCCGCGCCAGCCGGCGAAGGCCGCAACAAGGGCGCCGAGCGGTGCGCCGACCGCAACGGCCACTGTCGTGCCGCCGACGACGACGGCGATGGCACGCGCCCGGTGATGGTCATCGACCAGCGCCACCGCGGTGCCTTGCGCGGTTGCCGCGAACAGGCCCGACGACAGCGCCATGACGATGCGCGCGATCAGCAGCAGTTCGAAGGAGGAGCTCAGGGCGGCGGCGATGTTGCCGAGCACGAAGAACACCAGCGTCCACAGGATGACGCGGCGCCGGTCCCATTCGCCGGTCAGCGTCGCCAGGATCGGCGTACCGACCGCGTAAGCGAGTGCGAAGGCGGTGATCAGCGTGCCGGCCAGCGGAATGGAGATGCCGGCGTCCGCCGCGATATCGGGCAGAAGGCTGGAGATGACAAAGCCTTCGGTCGAGATCGTGAACGATCCGAGCGCAAGCCAGAAGAGGCGCTTGTCCATGGCTGATATCCTTAGTTCAAAAGTTATTGAACAATTGGACATAACAGGGCATGATGTCAATGAAGTCAGGCGAAAATAGCAGAACCCTCCTGACAGCCCTGTGTCAGCACGGTCGGTCAGCACGGTCGCGAAGCGGAGAAACAGTGTGTACGGGCACAAAAGGACGGATGCGTTGAAATCGGCCCCGACTGTGCTTAGTTTCGAGCCATGACCTTGCCACACCCCAATACGGACCAGATCAGCCTGCCGATCGTGCTTGGCGTGCTCGGCGACCCGACCCGGCTCGCCATCGTGCGCTATCTCGCCAGCAAGCAAGGCGTGCCGCTGAACTGCAGCCAGTTCCTCGATCTCGGCTCGAAGACCAATCTGAGCTACCACCTGGCCAAACTGCGCGAGGCCGGCGTCACCCGCGCCGAGGTGGTCGGAACCAACCGCATGATCACGCTGCGCCGCGCCGATCTCGACGCCCGCTTCCCCGGCCTGCTCGACAGCGTCATCGCCGCCGCCGGCGACGATCCCGCTTTGCCGGCGGTCGGCGGCCACGATATCGAAATCCACGCCTGAGGGCGTTCCTCGCCCCCGCGAAACAGGGAGAGGAAACGCTGCCTCATCCACGGAGCTCCCCTTATGCGCATCGCCGTCCTCGCCGATATCCATGGCAATGTGCTGGCGCTGGACGCCGTGCTTGAGGATTTGCGTCTGCGCGGCGGCGCGGATCTGACCGTCAATCTCGGCGACAGCGTTTCCGGCCCGCTGTGGCCGCGTGAAACGATGGAACGGCTGCAGGCGCTGAACCTGCCGACGGTGCGCGGCAACCACGACCGCCGCGTCGCCGCCGACCCGGCCGATGAGACCATGTGGGCCTCCGATGTCTACGCGCAGGAGCGGCTGACCGAGGCCCAGCGCCAGGCGCTTTTCGCCCAGCCGCTGACGCTGGAGATCACTCCCGGCGTCATCGCCTTCCAC
>NZ_RZQG01000375.1:0-5569 GCF_003998635.1 Mesorhizobium sp. M7D.F.Ca.US.004.03.1.1 | reverse complement strand
GCTTCGAGGAGAACGGCGGCTGGCGCAGCCATTCGGGCGAGGAATTCATCCACGTGCTGAGCGGCAGCCTGGAACTGCACACGATCCATTATGATCCCACAGTGCTGCAGCCGGGCGATAGCATCCTTTTCGACGGCGAAATGCAGCATGCCTATATCGCGCTGGGCGACGAGCCGGTGATCATGCTGATGTCGAACACCGTGCCGCGCGACGGGCTCCCGGCCGGAGCCGGGGTCTGATCCCGGCCTGACCGGAATCCGGGCTCGAAAGTTCGAGCCCTCTAAGAATATTTTCTAAAATGGAAAAAAATACTTGTTATGGAAAAGTCCGGGGTCTAGCATCCTGTTGACCGGCCGACAGGAGAAATAGCCATCGGCCGGATGGGAGATGTGACCGATGCTGTCGGTTGAGGCAGTCAGCAAGACCTTTGGCGGCGTGCAGGCGTTGCGCAGTGCCTCGCTGGCCTGCGAGGCCGGCGAAATCCTCGGCCTGATCGGCCCCAATGGCGCCGGAAAATCGACCCTGGTCAATGCCATCTCCGGCGTGCTCAAGCCGGACACCGGCAGTGTCAGGCTGGCGGGCAAGGAGATCACCGGCCACGGCCCCGAGTACTGCGCCCGGGCGGGCGTCGCGCGTACGTTCCAGACCATCCGGCTGTTCAAGGATTTGACCGTTAGGCAGAATGTCGAGGTCGCCCATATCACCTGCCAGGCGGTGCGGCCGGAAGCGGCGGCACGCATCGGCGTCGATCAACTGCTTGCCCAATATCAGTTGGACGGCTTCGCCGACGTTCCGGCCGGCACGCTGTCCTATGGCAGCCAGCGCCGGCTCGAAATCGCCCGCGCGCTGGCGCTGGGGCCGTCGCTGCTGCTGCTCGACGAGCCGGCGGCCGGTCTCAATGAAGGTGAGTCCGAAACGCTCGCGGTGGCGATCGAGGGCATTCGCAGGGATGTCGGCTGCGCGACCATCGTCATCGATCATGATTTGCGCTTCATCAACCGGCTTTGCGACCGGCTCTGCGTCATGGACCAGGGCCAGGTGATCGCGTCCGGGCAGACCGAAGCGGTGTGGCGCGATCCACGCGTCATCGAGGTTTATGTCGGGCAGTCCGAGACATCGTGACGGCGCCCCGCAACGTCAACAACAAGGGAGAAGGAGGGGTTCAATGGACAAGATGATTTTGGGGGCCGCGGTCGTGGCGGCGGGGCTTTTGCAGGTGACGCATGCCGGGGCCGCCGATTTGAAGATCGGTCTCGCGGTGGCGATGACCGGCACCTACGCACCCTACAGCGAGGCCGAAGGGGCACGCTGCATGGCCGACAAATTGAACAAGGCTGCCGGCGCCGGCGATCCCAAGGTCGAGCTGATGATCGAGGACAACCGCTCCGATCCGCAGCTTTCGGTGTCGCTCGGCCAGAAATTCCTCGATGCCGGCGCCCAGATCATTACCGGCGTGCCGTTCCCCGATGCGCTGATCCCGACGGCGCAGATCGCGGCGCCCTATGGCGCCACCGTGTTCTCGGCGCCGAACACGCAGCTCGAGATGCAGCAGGCCGGCCTCGACAATTTCATCGCCGGCGCGGTGCCCGATCCGATCAATGCGGCAGCGACCGCCAATGCGCTCTACGGCAAGGGCGCGCGCACCGTGGCGCTGATGGTCTCGCCCGATGCCGGTTCCTACTCGGAAAAGCTGCCGGAATGGTTCGGCGAGGTGTTCGAGCATCTCGGCGGCAAGGTCGTCTCCAAGCTCAACTATTCCTGGGGCACATCAGACTGGTCGCCGCAGATCGCCAGCATCAAGGCGTTGCCGCAGAAGCCGGACGCCATCCACATCTGCGGCGTGCTGCCGGATGTCGGCATTTTTATCCGCCAGCTGCGCGCCAATGGCTATGATGGCTGGGTCGCCGGCTGCGACGCCTTCGACGACAAGTCGCTGGAAGGCACCGTCGGTGATCCGGCCTCGCTGGAAAAGGTGATGTTCGCCACCCATGGCGCGACCGGCGTAGACAGCCCGATCGACAAGTTCCTGGCCCAGTGCAAGGCCGACGGCTACAAGATCAACGGCATCTTCGACGCGCTTGGCGCAGACATGGTGCAGATCAGCTACGAGGCGGCGAAGAAGTCCGGCACGGTCGAGCCCGCCGCCTTGCGCGAGGCGATCCGTGCGCCGGGCGGCTATCCCGGGACCACGGCGCCGATCATCTCCTTTGCCGAAAAGAAGGGTTATCCGGTCAAGGCGGTGCCGGTGATGGGATTTGCGAACGGCAAGCGGGTGCTGATCACCGACACGCCGCCGACCTTCGTTCCGGCACTGAACTGAGGCAGGTAGGTCAGGCGATGATGGATCGAGCCTTCGCAGCGCAGGCGCTGTCGTGCTGAGCGTCGACAATCTGGTTGTCCGCTACGGCGCGGTGAGCGCGGTGCGCGACCTCAGCCTGAAGGTCGGGCGGGGCGAACTCGTCGCCCTGCTCGGCCCCAACGGCGCCGGCAAGAGCTCGACCATCAATGCGCTGACGGGTCTGGTCACACCGGCTTCCGGCCGCATCGTTCTCGACGGCCAGGACATTTCGCGTGTCCGCACCGAGGATCGCATTCGCGCCGGCCTGACCTCGACGCCGGAAGGCCGGCACATCTTCGCCAATCTGACGGTCGGCGAGAACCTGCGGCTTGGTGCGGCGATACGGCGCGATCCCAAGGGCGTGCGCCAGGACATCGAGCGCTTCCTGGCGTTGTTTCCGGTGCTTTCCGAACGCTACGGGCAGGCGGCCGGTACGCTTTCCGGTGGCGAGCAGCAGATGCTGGCCATTGCCAGGTCGCTGATGTCGCGGCCGAAGCTGCTGTTGCTCGACGAGCCGTCGCTGGGGCTGGCGCCGAAGATCGTGGTGCAGATCTTCGATTTCATCGGCGAGCTTAAGGCGGAAGGGCTGACGCTGCTGGTGGTCGAGCAGAACGCCAGGCAGGCGCTGCGCTTCGCCGACCGCGTCTATGTCGTCAGTGCCGGCACGCTTCGCCACAGCGGGCCGCCGTCCAGCCTTGCGGACGAACACGGTCTCTTCAACCTCTATATCGGCGGGTAGGCGGCGACATGGATTATGCCTTGCAGCAGCTTCTCAATGCACTGGCCTTCGGTGCCGAATATTCGCTGGTGGCGCTCGGCCTCGCCGTGGTGTTCTCAATCATGGGCCTGGTCAATTTCGCCCATGGCGAGATCATCGGCGTCTCGGCCTACAGCGTGTTCCTGGCGGCCGCGCTCGGACTGACCTCGCCATTCGTCGCCGTGCTGCTTGCTGTCGCTGCCGCGGCACTTGCGGCAATCGCTTTCGAGCGGGTGGCGTTCCGGCCGGTGCGCTATGCGCCGACGACGACAGGACTGTTGACCGCCTTCGGCGTCTCGATCGTCGTGCAGAACCTGTTCATGCTGCTGATCTCGCCAAAGCCGCAATCGGTTTCGATCCTCAATGGGCTGAACCAGATGTGGTTCTTCGGCCCCTTCGCGGTGTCGTCGCTGCAGGTGATGGAGCTCATCGTCTCCGGCCTGACCATCCTGGCCCTGGTGCTCTTCCTCAACCGTTCGACGTTGGGCTTAGCCATCCGCGCGGCGTCGCGCGATTTCGCCACGGTGCGGCTGATGGGGATCAAGGCGAACCGGGTGATCGCCACCGCCTTCGCCATCTCCGGCGCGCTGGCCGGCATCGCCGCCGTCTTCATCATCGCGCGGCGCGGCAGCGTCTCGCCCGATCTCGGCTTCAGCCTGGTGCTGAAGGCGTTCGTCGCCTGCGTGATCGGCGGCTTCGGCTCGCTGGCGGGCGCTGCGGCCGGCGGCATGCTGCTCGGCTTCATCGAGGTCGGTCTGCTGGTTGCGTTGCCGCAGGAATATGGGGGCTTCAAGGACGCGCTCACCTACGTGATCATCGTCGCGCTGCTTGTCTACCGGCCGGAAGGCCTGCTCGGCCAGCGGGTCGAACTCGGCGACAAGGAGATTTGAAGGTGGCGAGATTTGAGGTGTCGCAGGCAATCGAAGAGACCGCATCTCCGCCTGCTGCTGTCGCACAGCCCCGTGCTGCGCTGACGCGCTCGCTCATCGGTGGCCTGGTGACGTCGCTACCGGTGCTGGTGGTCGGGCTGCTAATCCTGAATTTCGCACCGACCTACTACACCTATCTGGCGCTCGGCGCCTTCGTGAACCTGATCGTCGTCGTCGGCCTGCAGGTGTTCATGGGCAACAGCAACATCGCCAATCTCGGCCACAGCGCCTTTGTCGGCCTCGGCGCCTATGGTGTCGCCATCCTGTCGACGCCGCTGGCCATGAAGAAACTGTCGATCCCCAATGCGCCGTTCGGCTTCGCCACATTGCAACTCGATCCGGTGTCGTCGGCGCTCATCGCGCTCATCATGGTCGGCATCGTCGCCGCCGTCAGCGGTAAGGTGATCAGCCGCCTGTCGGGCGTCGCCGCGACCATCGTCAGCCTGGCGCTGCTGATCATCGTCCATTCGGTGTTTCTCAACTGGACCAACCTGTTCAAGGGCAACCAGGCCTTCTTCGGCATCCCGAAGGTGGTCGGCCTGCCCTGGATGATGGTGTTTTCGGTGGTGGTGATCGTGCTGGCGCGGCTGTTCAAGGACAGCCGCTGGGGCCTGCAGCTCCGCGCCAGCGCCCAGAGCCCGCAAGCCGCGGCAGCGCTCGGCATCGACGCCCGGGGCCTGCGGCTGATGTCGTGGGTGCTGTCGGCGCTGATCTGCGGCCTGGCCGGCGTGCTCTACGCCTATTTCGCGGGCACGATCAGTCCCAAGCTTTTCTACTTCCAGATGATCTTCAACACGCTGGCGATGCTGATCCTGGGTGGCATGGCGACGGTGACAGGCGCGGTCACCGGCGTGATCGTGCTTTCGGTTGGGCTCGAATTCATCCGTAGCATTGAATCCGGCGTGACGATCGCCGGCATCCAGCTGCCGCAATTGCTCGGGCTGTCGGGTGTGGCGCTCGGCGTCGTCATCGTGCTTTGCATGGCTTTTCGGCCAAGCGGCATCAGCGGCCGCTACGAGCTCGATGAACTGCTGTCGCGATTGTTCAGGCGCAACGCAAAATAGCGAAGCGTCTATCTCTTTCTTCTAACGCTTCTAACGCAATTCCGGACGGAAAACCGTTTCACACTTTTCCTGGAATTGCTCCGAGTTTTCCTGGTGGAGGTCTGAACGTGGAATTTGAGGACAAGGCTGCAGAGTATGCGCCGAAGCTGGAGGCGCTGCAGCGCGAACTGGCGACGCGCGGCGTCGAATTCATCGAGATGCATACGGTCGACACATCAGGAGCGTTCCGCTCCAAGATCGCGCCGCTGAAGCTTTCGACCTATGGCGAATCCATCAACGCCATCCTGTATTGCGTCACCCATGGCGACGGCCAGCCGATGGGCGATGTCGCCTTCGCCTCGCCGAGCGCCAATGACGAGAATGGCTTCCCGAATATCAAGGGGATCATCGATCCGGCGACGGTCGTCCAGCACGGCTGGAAGCCGAAATTCGCCTCGGCCATCACGAGTTCCTACATGCTCGACGGCGCGGTCTGCCCGTT
>NZ_RZQG01000374.1:0-5580 GCF_003998635.1 Mesorhizobium sp. M7D.F.Ca.US.004.03.1.1 | reverse complement strand
GATTCACGGCGGCGCCGATCCGGTCATGCCGTCAAGCGAGAGTGTGCGAGCGGCGGAGCTGCTGACGGCGGCCGGTGTCCATGCCAGGACGTCGATTGAACCCGGTCTGGGCCACCAGGTTTCGAACACCGGCCTCGCCGAGGCGGCCAGGTTTCTCAATGAGGTGCTGAGTTGACCGTCCAACCGCCCGACGACCGGACGGCAGCCAAGCGAAAGGCGGCTTTCGGGCAGTCAATGTTTGGGCCGATGGCACTACCCTCTTCACCACCGCCACCCGTTGCGGATCAATCGCCACATCGTTATATAGCCCGTGTCGGAAAAGGCAGACTTGGTTTGGTAAGCCCAAGTCCTTTCGCAGGCGAAATCCTTCGCCAGGGAAAGCTCTGGTCTTTGGCTTCGTGCACGAGATCCCCACGACGAACATCGGACGCTTGCCAAGCGTTCAATCGTTCGTCCGTGTGGTGCTCAAGCTTGAGGAACGCTCCGGTCGAACATCGACCAAGGAGTCTTCCATGTATGAGCGACATTCCCCTCTCTATGACGTCGTAATTGCCGGAGCCGGTCCCGTCGGCTTGTTTCTCGCCTGCGAACTGCGCCTCGCGAACCTCCGGGTCCTGGTGCTGGAGCAGGCCGAGGACCCGCGCTCCCCGTTGAAGCGGCTTCCGTTCGGCATGCGTGGCCTGTCAGCGCCCACTCTTGAAGCTTTCCACCGTCGCGGGCTGCTGAACGACATCGCGGCGCCGCAACGCACGAAAGACGACGCGGGCAGCGCTTCGGCTGGCGCCCATTGGATGCAGCAGGCGCGCCGCCCCGGCGGCCATTTTGCCGGCATCCAGTTCTACCACGACAGCATCGATGCCTCGAAGTGGTCGTATCGCCTGCCAGGTCCGGCCGGCACTAGCATGGCGATCGAGATGGAGACCCTCGAAGCCGCCCTGGCCGCCCGCGCCGGCGCGATGGGGGTCGAGATCAGGCGCGGCGTCGGCGTCGAAGACCTCGACCAGTCGGACGAGGACGTGACCGTTCGCGCCGGCGGCAAGACTTTTCGCGGACGCTGGCTCGTCGGTTGCGATGGCGGCCGCAGCACGGTTCGCAAGGCTGGCGGCTTTGAGTTCGTCGGCACCGATCCCGAATTCACCGGCTATTCCGTCGAGGTCGAGATGGCCGATCCCGACAAGCTCAAACCGGGCCGCCACTACACGCCGACCGGCATGTATACTTACGCGCCGCCCGGGGTGATCGCGATGGTCGATTTCGACGGCGGCAGGTTCCACCGAACCCAGCCGGTCACGCTTGACCGGGTGCAGGCAGTGTTGCGGCATATTTCCGGCACCGACGTCACGGTGACGGCGCTCCGGCTGGCCACCACCTGGACGGATCGAGCCTACCAGGCGACCGCTTACCGCAAGGGGCGGGTGCTGCTCGCCGGTGACGCCGCGCACATCCATTCCCCCCTGGGTGGCCAGGGACTCAATCTCGGGCTCGGCGACGCGATGAACCTCGGCTGGAAGCTGGCTTCAACGATCCGTGGCGATGCGCCCGCCGGTCTGCTCGACAGCTATTTGAACGAACGGCATCCAGTGGGAGCGCAGGTCCTCGACTGGTCGCGCGCCCAGGTCGCGCTCATGCGGCCGAGCCGGAGTTCGCGTGCGCTCGAAGCCATCATCCGTGATCTCGTCGACACGCGCGACGGCGCGACATACTTCGCCGAGCGCGTCTGGGGCGTCTCTCTCCGCTACGATCTTGACGGCAGCCACCCACTGGTGGGCCGCAGCGCACCGGACTTCGAGCTGGTCGACGGGACGAGGCTGGGAGAACGCCTCAGGAACGGGCAAGGCCTGCTTCTGGGCTTCGACGTCAGCCCTCCCCTTCAGGCGCTTGCAAGCCGCTGGAGCGGGCGGATCGCCTATGCCGCAAGCGACGCCAAGGATCGGCTCGGCTTGAGCGCTGTCCTCGTGCGCCCCGATGGCTTCGTCGCCTGGGCCGCTGACGCTGAGCCTGACCTGGAGGGAGCTGCGCAGGCCGCATCGCGGTGGTTTGGCGAACCCGAAAAGGTTCGGCACGCGAAATCCCATGGCTAAAACGAGGTAAGGTGTCGGGAGTAGCGCCGGTCGTTCGTCCTCTGGAGGCAAAGCCAAGAACTGGACACCTGACAACCCCGGAGCTTTCCAATGACTGCCACCATCACAGCCTTTGAACGGTCGCCCGATGGCGGCAAGGGACTGGCGCGTGATACGCGCGTTCGCTGGGCGCTGGAAGAAGTGGGCCAACCCTACGAGGTTCGTCTTGTTTCGTTCAGGGCGATCAAGGAACCCGCACATCTGGCGCTTCATCCTTTCGGGCAGATTCCGACCTACGAAGAAGGCGATCTCGGCTTGTTCGAGTCAGGCGCGATCGTGTTCCATATCGCGCAGCACCATGCAGGCCTGCTGCCGGACGACGCGAATGCCCGGGCGCGTGCGATCACATGGATGTTCGCCGCGCTCAGCACGGTGGAGCTGCCGATCCTTGAGCTCGCAACCGCCAGGATCCATGAGGCCGACAGGTCCTGGACCGCGCAACGCATGCCTCTCGTCGAGGATCGCGTCCGTAACCGGCTTGGCCAACTTTCCCGTCGCCTTGGCGATGCCGACTGGCTCGATGGCACGTTCAGCGCCGGCGACCTGATGATGGTGTCGGTGCTGCTCCGGTTGAGAGCCTCGGGTATCCTGGACGACTATCCGAACCTCTCCGCCTATGTCGCCCGCGGCGAAGCGCGGCCCGCCTACAAGCGTGCCTTTGAGGCGCAATTGGCGGTCAACGCCGGCAAGCAACCGACCGGCTGATGCGGGCCTTTCTGAGAGCCCTTCGCTGGCACCTCCGCTTCGTCGCGAAGGAGACTGTCGCGTGACTATGGATATTTCTGATTTACCCTCGCAGGGTTCAAATCGCCCTGCAGCTCCTGCGGCAGCGGTAGGCTTGAGCATTGCAAGTGCACCTCGCGGGCGACCAACTTTCGTTGCTTCTGCTCGTGCTCCTTGACGGCTGCCAGTATCCCCAACCCGTACGGGCCAAGCGCGACGAATGCCCAACCCGGGTGCTGTTTTTCGCGAGCGTCGTAGTCCAAAGCCGCCGCCCTGGCTTGCTGGCATTGCGGCGACGCCCATTTCTGGTCCTGCTGCGAAAGCGACGCCCCATAATCGACCGGAGAGGTCGCGCATCCAGCAACTGTCGCGGCCAATGCGACGGTCATGGCAATTCTCATCCCGAAGCCCTTCCTAAGCATTGTGGAGAGTACACAGAACTCTTCTTCCCACAAGCAGATCGCCGCGATGCTTGGACACCGACCGGATGACCGTCGTGGGGCAATAGCCGCAGGTCCTTAGCTCCTCAACCCCGGCGCTTCCTGCCCGGTGCGCTCGACATATTCCGTATAGCCGCCGCCATAGGTGTGGATGCCTTCGGGCGTCAGCTCCAGCACGCGGTTGGAAAGGGCTGCCAGAAAGTGCCGATCGTGCGAGACGAACAGCATGGTGCCTTCATACTGCGAGAGCGCGGTGATCAGCATCTCCTTGGTGGCGATGTCGAGATGGTTGGTCGGCTCGTCCAGCACCAGCAGGTTGGGCGGGTCGAACAGCATCAGTGCCATCACCAGCCGCGCCTTCTCGCCGCCTGACAGAACGCGGCACTTCTTCTCGATCTCGTCGCCGGAAAAGCCGAAGCAGCCGGCAAGTGCCCTGAGCGGCGCCTGACCGGCCTGGGGGAATGCATCTTCCAGCGTCTGGAACACGGTGCGCTCGCCTTCCAGCACTTCCATGGCGTGCTGAGCGAAATAGCCCATCTTCACGCTAGGCCCCCGCGCGACCGTGCCGGTGTCGGGGTCGGAAGCGCCGGCGACCAGCTTCAGAAGCGTCGACTTGCCGGCGCCATTGACGCCCATGATGCACCAGCGTTCGCGGCGGCGGACCTGGAAGTCGAGCCCCTCATAGATGGAGCGGCTGCCATAACCCTTGTGGACGTTCTTCAGCGTGACCACGTCCTCGCCGCAGCGCGGCGCCGGCTGGAAATCGAAGGAAACGGTCTGGCGGCGCTTGGGCGGCTCGACGCGGTCGATCTTATCCAGCTTCTTCACCCGGCTCTGCACCTGGGCGGCATGCGAGGCGCGTGCCTTGAAGCGCTCGATGAAGGCGATCTCCTTGGCCAGCATGGCCTGCTGGCGCTCGAACTGCGCCTGCTGCTGCTTGTCGGCGATGGCACGCTGCTGCTGGTAGAATTCGTAGTTTCCCGAATAGGCGGTCAGCGAACCGCCATCGATCTCGACCACCTTGTTGACGATGCGGTTCATGAACTCGCGGTCATGCGAGGTCATCAGCAGCGCGCCGTCATAATTCTTCAGGAAGGATTCCAGCCAGATCAGGCTTTCCAGGTCGAGATGGTTGCTCGGCTCGTCGAGCAGCATGGCGTCGGGCCGCATCAGCAGAATGCGCGCCAGCGCGACGCGCATCTTCCAGCCGCCAGAGAGTTTTCCGACATCGCCGTCCATCATCTCCTGCGAGAAGCCGAGACCGTCGAGCACCTCGCGGGCGCGGCCGTCGAGCGCATAGCCGTCGAGCTCCTCGAAGCGGTGCTGTGCCTCGCCATATTTTTCGATGATCTCGTCCATCTGGTCGGCCTGGTCGGGATCGGCCATGGCCGCCTCGAGCGCTGCCATTTCAGCCGCGACTTCAGAGACCGGACCGGCGCCGTCCATCACTTCGGCGACAGCGCTGTGGCCTTCCATGTCGCCGACATCCTGGCTGAAATAGCCGATGGTGACGCCACGATCGACCTGCACCTGGCCTTCGTCGGGCTGCTCCTGGCCGGTGATCATGCGAAACAGCGTCGTCTTGCCGGCGCCATTGGGGCCGACGAGGCCGATCTTCTCACCCTTCTGCAGGGACGCCGACGCTTCGATGAAGACAAGCTGACGGCCGTTCTGCTTGCTGATGCTTTCCAGTCTGATCATGCGGTTTCCGGGGCTGAGCCTGCGATGAAAGGATTTGCCCGGCGCCTTACGCGAAGGATGGCCGCAAAGGAAGAGGCGCAAGCGCCGCAGACCGCGGAACGCTCTTCCTTCTCCCTTGTGAGAGAAGGGAAAACCCGCCAGACACACTCCAGAAACAAGATTCAACACTCCGGAAAAACTGGCGAAAAAATCCCCTGTCATAACCATCCCCGCGGCGGCCGAAGCGGGCCGCGGCACAACGCCAAGGGATGGTCCCGAAACATGCAACGACGTTCGACCGGATGGATAGGGGCCCTGACAGGCATTTCGCTTGCCATGCTTGCGGTCGCGCAGCCGGGTGCGGCAGCGGCGGTTACCCGAAGCGAATATTGCAGCCGGCTCGGTCTTCAACTCGACGGGGCCATTCAAACGAAAGCCGACCCCGGAGCCAACGCCAGGGAGATCGCCGAGGCAACCGCGCTCCAGGACAAGGCGAACCGGTTTTGTGCCGAGCGCAAGCAGGCACAAGGCATCAGGACCTTCGCCAACGCCCTGAAGCTTCTTGGAGTGACACCGGTCGACCTGAACCAGTGAACGACAGCCGTCAACTCTTGCGC
>NZ_RZQG01000373.1:0-5584 GCF_003998635.1 Mesorhizobium sp. M7D.F.Ca.US.004.03.1.1 | reverse complement strand
CGTAAATGCGGTTCGCGGAAACGCAGGTCTGGCCGGCATTGCGGAACTTCGCCTGGACCGCACCGTCAACAGCACCGTCAATGTCGGCATCATCGAAGATGATGAAAGGTGCATTGCCGCCGGTTTCAAGGCTGACCTTCTTGATCTGGTCAGAGCACTGACGCATCAGCAGCCGTCCGACCTCGTTCGAACCGGTAAAGCTGATCTTTGGAATTGGTGCAGAGTTCACGGCCCACGCGATCACCTTCGGACGCATAGATCAGGTTGACCACGCCATCGGGAAAGCCGGCCTGATGGCGAGAGCAAACATTGCACCTAGCCACGCCACGATAAGATCGAGCGCGGCTTCGTTGCGTGCGGGTCTGTGGTCAGTGGAGGGCGGAGGAAAAGCGCTCGGCGTGCTCGCCCTCGCGATACCACTGGTTCGCGCCGGCAAGCGCCAGTTTCTGAGGCAAATCGCCGAACAGCTGGTAGAGCCTTACTCTCAGGGCTTGGCATCTATGTCGCCTACGACCGCCACATGCAGCCCGTCGCGTGCGAAAGCGGCTTTGTGGAAGGCGCTTAGATCGGAGGGCGTTACGCTAGTCAGCCTCCCTTGGGCGGTCTCGAATACGGATGCGTGCGTAGATTCCGCGCCGCCAGGCCAGCTCGGCGATCGCATGAGGTTCGCGCTCATTGGCAATGATTTCGGAGAGAAGCTGGGCGCGTATGCGGTCGAAAAGTGCTGGTGTAGCCGGATGCGGGTCCCGCCGCCGAGAATGTCGGCCAGCAGTCGAGCGCCGCGGCCCCGCACCAGGGACCGCCCATGAATGACTCATGCGAGGCGTCTCAAGGCTGTCCGCGATCCAGCGCCAGATCTCCGCCTCGCCCGAGACGCGCAGAGCTGGCCGGTTGTGCAGGAGCCGTCGGCAATATCCGCCTTCCTCGTTCGGATGGGTAACGCTTGCGATACGGAGTCTTGACTTTGGCAGTCGCTCTGTGACATTACCTATATAAAGTTCGAAAGAAGGCGATATGGATCATGCATAGGTCACAGAGACCCGAATGAAGGCAACGTATAAACGCACCTATTCGCGCTACGCGATGGAAGCGCTTGGCCTTTTCGGTAAGACCATCCGGCTTGGCCGGATGCAGCACCGGTTAACCGCACAGGAGTTAGCCGAGAGAATCGGTGTTTCACGCAGCACCCTGCAGCGCATCGAGAAGGGCGATCCCAAAGTCGAAATCGGACTGATGTTCGAAGCTGCTGCCATTGTCGGTGTGAAGCTGTTCGATGCCGACGGCAATGGCATCACAGCCCTCACAGGCCGCATGGACGATCGCATCGCGCTGCTGCCGAAGCACGTCTACAAGGCCGGCAAGCAGATCGTCGATGAGTTCTAAGGTCCCCAAGTACGACGAAGCCTATGTCTGGGTCTGGCTGCCGGGCGAGACCGCGCCGGTTGTCGCCGGGCGGCTATATGCCCATGACGGACTCGTCAGCTTCAACTATGGCAGGAGCTTTCGTGAACTGGGAAGCGCGATCCCGCTTTATCTCCCGGAACTGCCCCTGAAGGCAGGCGAATTGCCTTTGCTTCCTGGCCTAACCATGCCGGGATGCATCCGCGATGCTGCCCCTGATGCCTGGGGACGACGGGTTATCCTAAACCGCAAATTCGGTGTGAAGGGCGATGAAATCGCGCGGCTCGATATTTCAGAACTGACGTTCTTGCTGGAATCAGGCTCGGACCGCATCGGCGCGCTCGATTTTCAGTTTTCGCCAATGCATTACGAGCCGCGCGCACTGGCCAATGCCACTCTCGAAGAGCTTGTCCAATCGGCGGAGCGGGTAGAGAAAGGTATTCCGCTCACCCCCGAATTAGATCAGGCGCTGCATCACGGCAGCTCGATCGGCGGCGCAAGGCCAAAGGCGCTGATCGAGGGTGACGCCGTCAAGCATGTCGCGAAATTTTCCTCGTCTGCCGACCTTTACAGCGTCGTCAAAGGAGAATTCATAGCCATGCGGCTTGCCGCCTTGTGCGGCATCAGAGCGGCATCCGTCTCGCTCGTTCGCGCCGCAGGCAACGACGTGTTGCTCGTCGAGCGATTCGACCGGATCAAGGTCACGGGCGGCTGGCAACGCAAATCCATGGTCTCAGCGCTGACGATGCTCGCGCTCGATGAGATGATGGCGCGTTACGCCAGCTACCAGGATTTGGCGGAGATCATTCGCCACCGATTCACCGCGCCGTCGGAAACTCTGCGCGAGTTGTTCAGCCGCATTGTCTTCAACATACTTTGCGGCAACACCGACGATCATGCCCGCAACCATGCGGCATTCTGGGACGGCGCTAAGCTCACCCTCACGCCTGCGTACGATATTTGTCCGCAGGCCCGCAGTGGCCAGGAGGCCAGCCAGGCCATGCTCATCAGCGGCAATAACCGCATGAGCCGGATAGCGTCCTGCCTTGAAGCGGCGCATCACTTCCTGCTCAGCGCGCCGGAAGCTCTTGCGATTGTTGAAGGCCAGCTCCGATGCATTGCGGAGAATTGGCCGCGTGTCAGCGAGGAAGCTACGCTATCCGGCACAGATCGCAATCTGTTCTGGGGCCGACAGTTCCTCAATCCCTACGCTTTTACGGCGCTGGAAGGAAGCGCCGACGTTCTCCGCGCTCTGGCTGACGAACTACGCAACAGTGTTCACGCCTGATCCGGCGCTGGATTTCGGACAAGCTCGGCAAGCGCAAGACGCCCACAATATCGACAACCCTTGCCGTGCCAGGACGAAGATTGAACAAACGGCTCTTCAACAGTGACAACGTGCACTGCGGAGAGATGTGGAGCTGACACCGCAAAAGCCCAAGACGCGCGACTTCCCGCGATACAACTCCACATAACTGAGCGTCTACAAGCGGTGCAGCCAGCCAAACATCCAGCCATCAAAGCGATGATCGTCTGATCTTTTGCCGATGACATCACGTCGGGGAAGCCTTGTTCGAGCGCTTGCCGCTTCATATCGATACCGGCCTGGGCGTAGCGCATCGTTAGTTCAGCCCGAGTGGCCTGGCCATCGACTGATGGTGGCGATGTCAACACCCGCCTTGACGAGGTGGATGGCCGTCGTGTCCCGCAAAGGGCGATGATGGATGCTTTTTTCCGCCATGGTGGTTCCTTCGCCCGCAGCCATGTGTGCGCAGCAAGTATGGAACACCGAACCGGGTGAGCAGTGTGGGGCGGTCGTTGCTTTGCTCGGCGGGACAGGGCGATACCAGACGAAGGTCACAATCGAAGATTCAGGATCCCTGAACTCGTGCATCCGTATTGAACATCAGCGAAAACAGAGCGTAATCCCGCTGTCCAGAAGGCGTGCGGCGGACGATACGCGCCAGGACGCTCTTGATTTCCGGGCTCATCGAGATATTCGACAGGTGCCACCCACGCGCCCTCTTGAAGGGAAGTGTCACCACCAGTTGCAGCGTATCCTAATATTCGGGGTGCTCCGAAATCAGGAACCGCGCAAAGGCATGCATCGCCGCCAGCCTTGCATTGCGGGTCGCAACTGCCACGCTCGACCTCAAGTGATGTGAGAAAGCTGCCCATCCTGTCGGTATTGATGTCGGAGACCGCTTCTTCTTTCAAGAATATCTTCCCGCTCTCCCGCGGCATGAGCCCGTGGCATGCTTCGGCCCAATGCTGTGGATTGATGTTTCTTCATGCCACAACCTCGCTGACGAGACCGCCGAAAGCCCCTTCAAAGCGGTCGGTGGCGATCTCTCGCAGCTTTGGAAGGTAGTGCATTGATTTTTCGTGGAATGGGGACCCTGTTTAAAGGGTGATTTTCGTCCAAACGGGACCCCTTAACGATGGGGTCATCAAGATGCCTCCGGCTTGATCGGAGGCATTTGTGTTTTGGATGTTGGTTTTAGAGACGATTGCAAAGATACGTCGGCTGTCGCTGGTCCAGGGGAAGTCGATCAAAGCGATCTGCCGTGAGCTGAAGATCTCGCGCAAGGTGGTGCGCAAGGTCCTGCGTTCTGAGGAGACGCAGTTCCGCTACGAGCGCAAGCACCAGCCCTATCCCCGCATGGGAGCTCGGCGTGAGACGCGGGACCGGCTGCTGTCGGCGAATGCGGCCAAGCCGCAGCGGGAGCGGCTGCCGGTCGCTTCGACGGCTTCCATTGCATTCCCCCGTCGGTGTCGAAGACCTGCACGGTGCGCTTCGACAACAACAAATACTCGGTGCTGTCGAGTGCCGTCGGTCGGCCCATCGAGATCCATGCTTATGTCGATCGGATCGCATCCGCCAGAGGATGGCGTGGTCGTGGGAGAACACGTTCGCTCCTTTGGCCGCAACGAGGTCGCCTACGATCCCTGGCACACGGCGCGCGCCGTTCCTTGGCTGGGTCGTGCGGTCGGCAATGGAGAAGGTGCGGCGCAGCTCAAGGCGGTTGATGACGTCGACCGGCAGATGGTGTTGATCCTCACCTGGGTGCTGACCGACGGATTGAGCGCGGTCGAGGCCGCCTGTCAGGAAGCCATCGAGCACGGTGCATCGTCGGCGCCGGTGATCCTCAACATCCTGGCCCGCAGCCGCGATCCGGCGCCGGGCACGATCCTTTCCATTCCCCAAGCGCTGAAGCTAGCTCACGAGCGGTCGCCGACTGCACCCGCTATGACAGTCTCAGGAGGACAAACAGCCATGGAACGCACCGAGGTACTGGAACTGATGGGAGCGCTGAAGCTCTACGGAATGCGCAGAGCCTATGACGAGATCATGGGCGCGTCGCCATCAAGCGACGGCACGAGCCGCCCAGGATTGTCGGTGATCTCTTGCAGGCCGAGATATCGGAGAAGCAGGCCCGCTCCATCAAATACCAGTTCGCTGTCGCCAAGTTGCCGCTGGCCAAGGACATCGACGACTTCGACTTCGCCGACACGCCGGTCACCCCCTGATGCGCGATCTCGCCCGGCCGCGCCTTCGTCGCCGATCAGCGCAACATCGTCCTGGTCGGCCGCCTTCACGGGTCACCCAACTCGCGCGGAAGGTCGACCGCATTGCGACGGGCGCGTGTCGACTTCCCAACAATGTCAGACAGGAGACGCAACGCTATCGGAGCGATCGCATTGCCCGAAACGATTTTCCCAGTTGGCACGACAATTGCGGTCCTATGCGCAAAAGCAAACTAGACCTGAGAGCCGCACCGCATGAATGTAGCCTCCCAATATCTGCCGCTTGTGGCGCATCACGAAGCCGGGCACGCGGTGGCCGCCATCGTTTTGCACCGTCAGACGTTCGACGACGACCGTGAACTCCCTGCTTTCTCAAGTGTTAGTATTTACCCCGACGTCGGTGACGGAGAGTGCGGTGGTGTTGTCGAAGGCGCGGGTTTTTATTCAGCGCAAGGATTCACCTCGAAGCGAAAGCCGATTTTCGAGGACGATATGGATCGATGTTTGGAACGCGATGATGCGATCCGGGAGATAGTTGCGTGTCTGGCAGGTCCTTTTGCAGAATCCGCATTCGAAGGCTATCTGGACCCGCGCGATATGGCGATGAATGCGTCCGATGGGAATGAGGGGAGCAGCGACTACGCGGATGCCAAGC
>NZ_RZQG01000372.1:0-5587 GCF_003998635.1 Mesorhizobium sp. M7D.F.Ca.US.004.03.1.1 | reverse complement strand
GGCACCGTCACCAATTCCGAGCGCCGCATCTCACGCCAACGCGCTTTTTTGCCCATGCCCGGCGAGGCAAGGCCCGACTGGCTGATTGTCGCCGAGGTGGGCATGCGGATGGGGTTTGGCGGGGCGTTTTCCTATGAGACCCCGGGGGAGGTTTTTGCCGAGCACGCCGCTTTGTCGGGGTTCGAGAATGACGGCGCGCGGGATTTCGATATTGGCGCTTATGGGGAGATCGATGGGGAGGGGTATGAGGCACTTGAACCGTTCCAGTGGCCAGCGCCCAGTCGTGCCGACCCCTTCTGGCCTGCCGGCCATCTCCCCCTCGAGGGGGGAGATACGCAGCTTCGCGGCCTGCGCACATCCAGCAGCGCAGGAGATTGGCGAAAGCCGAGCGGCGAGCTGATCTCCCCCCTCGAGGGGGAGATGGCCGGCAGGCCAGAGGGGGTCGGTACGACTGAGCTCCAACCTATTCGCTTCTTCGCCGACGGCGGCTATTTCACACCCGACCGCAAGGCGCGCTTCATTGCGATCCGCCCAACCACGGAAATCCGCACCAGCCCCGACTATCCGCTGATCCTCAACACCGGCCGTATCCGCGATCATTGGCACACCATGACACGGACGGGCAAAAGCCCGCGGCTGTCGCAGCACATCGCCGAGCCCTTCGTCGAAATCCACCCGGTGGATGCGCAACGCTTCGGCATCGGCGACGCCGACATCGCGCGCGTTTCCAGCCCGCGCGGCGACGTGCTGGTGCGCGCTCTGGTGACGGCACGCCAGCGCCAGGGCAGCCTGTTTGCGCCAATGCACTGGACCGATCAGTTTGCCGCGAAGGGCCGGCTCGACACGCTGACTGCGCCGCTGACCGATCCCATTTCCGGCCAGCCGGCGCTGAAACATGTCGCAGTCCGCATCGAGAAATTCGCTGCTAAAGCCTTTGGCTTCGCCGTGACGCGGCAGAGGCCGGCGCCTGATACCGCGGCCTACTGGGCGGTGGCCAAATGTAACGGCGGCTGGCGGGTCGAATTGGCCTTTGCCGATGACGACATCGACTGGGCCGGCTTTGCCGGGTCACTGTTCGGCGCGTCAGCGGGTGCCGAAATGTCAGCCTATCATGACAGCGACGCCGGCCAGCATCGCATCGCCGCCTTCGACGGCGATCGATTGTCAGGCGCCCTGTTCGTCGCGCCCGGCCCGGTCGCCGTGTCGCGCGGCTGGGCGGCGGAACAGCTGAGCGCCGATCATGTCGACCGGCGCGGCAGGCTGGCGATCGTGGCCGGGCGGCCGGGCGGGATCGATGTCGACCGCGGCGCCATCGTCTGTTCCTGTTTCGGCGTCGGCGCCAACCAGATCGCGGAAGCGGTGCGCCGCGGCTGCGGCAGCGTCGCGGCAATCGGCGCGGCCCTGCATGCCGGCACGAATTGCGGCTCATGCCGCGCCGAGATTAGGGTTATTGTCGACGCACAGAGTCTCCAAGCAGCCGAGTGATTGTCCTCGCCAAGGGGCCTGCGCGACGGTGCTTGTTGGGCTATGGTGGCGCAAGCGTGCAGCGTCAGCACGAATCGTCTTCAGTCAGGGTCATCCAAATGGCAAATCCCCCGCGCCGACCGACAAATCCGATGACTGCCGCCGAAGCGGCTTTCAAGCCGGTGAAGAAGCCGGTCGCCCCGGTCCGCGAGCCTACGGCCGCTCCGGGTGTCAGGGAGCTTGTTTCGATCCGGATCGACCGCGCCGTGCTGGACCATTTCCAGGAGGATGGTCCTGGCTGGCAGGACCGCATCAACGACGCCTTGCGGCAAGCGATAGAAGGCAAGCCTGCTGTCACCGGGGATGATCGTTCAGACGACGAGTAGCGGCTGTTCCAGCCGGCTCACGCTTCGAAGTGCAGGATATAGAGCTTGCGCGTCTTCTCGTGGATCGTCCATTCGCCTTTCCAGCCTTTCGGCAGCA
This sequence comes from Mesorhizobium sp. M7D.F.Ca.US.004.03.1.1, assembly GCF_003998635.1. Lineage (NCBI taxonomy): Bacteria > Pseudomonadati > Pseudomonadota > Alphaproteobacteria > Hyphomicrobiales > Phyllobacteriaceae > Mesorhizobium > Mesorhizobium sp. M7D.F.Ca.US.004.03.1.1. Next base: position 3,640 of record NZ_RZQG01000372.1, on the reverse strand, counting down.
CCAGCATTTCGCCGGCGCCAACATCCTCGCTGCGGCCATCGGGACTATGCAGCGAGACCCGTCCTGAGACGATGTGGCAGGTTTCGGAATTGCTGTCGCGCGATGCGGTGAACCGGCCCGGCGTGCATTCCCAGACGCCGACTTCCAGTGTGCCGTCCGGCGACGTCCACAGCGTCTTCGACGCTTCGAGCTGATTGCCGCTGATCGAGGTCGGCTTGGGCTCGGGCTCGCCGAGATCGATAGCGGCGAGATGGGCGAAGGTCTGAAAGTCGGTCATGGCGGGTCTCCAGGCAGGCACTGAAAATGCAGAAGGTTTTTGGAATCGTTCCGAAGGCTCAATGCCCGGTGATGCGGTCGGCGATCGCGGCCAGTTTCGACGTGTGCTGGAGGCCGGCCTCCTCGCGCTCGTCGGCGACGCGGTAGAGCTGGTACATCGAGTGGACACCGAGCCAGCGCATCGGCTCGGGCTCCCATTTGCTGACCTTGCGGTTGACCCAGGGCAGGCGGGTCAGTTCGGTGTCGCGGCGCAAGATGAGATCACGCAGCGTGCGGCCTGAAAGGTTGGAGCTCGACACGCCGAGCCCGACATAGCCGCCGGCCCAGCCAATGCCGGTCTCAAGGTCGAGACCAGCCGTCGTGCACCAGTCGCGCGGGACGCCGAGCACACCGCACCAGGCGTGGTCGATGCGAAGCCTGGCTGTCTGCGGCAGAAGGCGGATGAGGATGGCGTGCAGGCTTTCGATGGTCGCCTGCTGCGTCTGGCCGCGCACGTCGGTCTGTGAGCCGTAGCGATACGGCACGCCGCGCCCGCCCATGGTGATGCGGCCTTCCCTGGTGCGCTGCGCGTAGCAATAGGCGTGCGCGGCGTCGCCCAGGAGCTCATGGCCTTGCCAGCCGATCTCGTCCCACAGCGACTGCGGCAGCGGCTCGGTGATGATCTGCGCGCTGTTGAGCGGCAGCCAGAGCCGCTCATTGCCCGAGATGCCGGCCGTGAACCCTTCGGTGGCGCGGATGATGATCGGTGCGCGCACGGTGCCGCGGTTCGTCGTGACCTTGCCCTTCTCGATGCCGGTCACGGTGGTCTGTTCATAGATCGGCACGCCGAGCCGCTCGACGGCTTCGGACAGGCCGCGCACCAGCTTGGCCGGCTGCACGCGCGCGGTGCCGTGGTGGATATAACCGCCAAGCACATTTTTGATGTTGATGCGGGCCTTGGCCTCTTCCTGGCCAATCAGGCTGACGCGGTCCTGCGGTACGCTCCAGCCGATCGCATCGGCATAGGCGGCCTTGATCCGTTCGAGCTGCGGCGGGTTGGTGGCGACCGTCAGATTGTCGACGCGGCGGATGTCGGCATCAATGCCTTCGGCCTCGGTCACCTTGATCACTTCATCGACCGTGCCATGCATGGCGGTTTCCATGTCGATGACGGCGCCGCGCGTCGACATCTGCAGATATTTCTCGCGCGACCAGCTGAAGCCGCCGGACAGCCAGCCGCCATTGCGGCCCGACGCGCCGAAGCCGGCGAACTCCCGCTCGACGATGGCGATGCGGATCGAAGGATCGGCCTTCTTCAGATAGTAGGCCGTCCACAGCCCGGTGTAGCCGGCGCCGACGATGCAGACATCGGCTTCGATATCCCCCGGGAGCGGCGCGCGATAGGCCGGCAGGCCGATGTCGGCATACCAGAACGAGACGTTGCCGTTGACTTTGGCGTCCATGTCTAAAAATCCTGCGGGGAAAAAGAGCGGTCAGGTCATCGTCATGTCGGCGCGGTTGTCGTCGGCAAGAAGTTTTGCATCGACGACGGACCAGCGCAGATCGACTGTGTCACCAATCGAGAACGGTGCGGCTTCCAGCGACGAGCGCACGATGGCGACCGAGCCATCGCGAAGCGTCACCTGGTATTTCGAACCCGACCCCAGATAGATCGCCTCGCTGACTTCACCGGTGAGGCTGTTCTGCCCTGCGGTCAAAGGCGTTTTTGCGCTGGCAAGCGAGAGCTTTTCCGGTCGCAGCAGGACCACCGGCTTCTGGCCGCCGGCGAGCTTGCCGCCGGCAACGATCTTCTGGCCGGCGATCGTCAGGCTGGTCTCGTTTCCGGACGTCTGGGCATCGCCGCGCAGGCTGGTCGATTCGCCGATGAACTTCGCTACGAACAAGGTCGTCGGCTCGTCATAGAGCTGGCGGCCCGTTCCCACCTGTTCGATGCGTCCCTGGTTGAACACGGCGATGCGGTCGGAAAGCACCAGGGCCTCTTCCTGATCATGCGTGACGTAGACGAAGGTGGTGCCGAGTTCGCGGTGGATACGCTTGATTTCCAGCTGCAGCCATTCGCGCAGTTTTTTGTCGAGCGCGCCGAGCGGCTCGTCCATCAGGAGCAGCGGCGGATCGAAGACGATGGCGCGCGCCAGCGCCACGCGCTGCTGCTGGCCGCCAGAGAGTTCGGCTGGATAGCGATGCGCGAAATCGGCCATCTTGACCATATCGAGGGCGCGCGCGACTTGGCGATCTCGCGCCGGCTTGTCCATGCCGCGCAAGGTGAGGGGATAGGCGACGTTCTTGCCGACCGTCATGTGCGGAAACAGCGCGTAATGCTGAAAGACGACGCCGATGTTGCGCTTGTGCGCCGGCAGAGCGACGATGCTTTTGCCGCCGACGGCGAGGTCGCCGGCGGTGAGGTCGGTGAAACCCGCGACGACGTTGAGCGTGGTGGTCTTGCCCGAGCCGCTGGGTCCGAGCAGCGTCATGAACTCGCCCGGCTCGATATGCAGGCTGACATCGTCGAGCGCGGTGAAATTGCCGTAACGCTTGGTTGCGCCCTTGATGTCGATGGCCGCGCCACGTTCCCTCGCAGTCATCTCAACTCCTCGTCGATTTCGAGCTGATGATCAGCCCGGCGCTGATGATCAGCGTCGTGGCAATGAAGATGATGGTTCCGACCGCCGTCACGGTCGGGTCTGCGTCGCGGGTGATGCTGGTGAAGATCTGCACCGGCAGGGTCTTCAGGTACGGGCTGGTGATGAACAGCGCGACGATGATTTCATCGAAGGAGGTGACGAAGGCAAACAAGAGCCCCGACAGGATGCCCGGCGCGATCAGCGGCAAGGTCACGGTGCGGAAGGTGGTGAAGCGGTCGGCGCCGAGGCTTGCCGCCGCCGTCTCCAGCCGCACGTCGAAGACTTCGAGGCTCGCCGACACGGCGATGATGACGAAGGGGATCGCCAGCATCGTGTGCGCGATGACGAAGCCGGTGGTAGTGCCGACGAGTTGGTAGTCGAGATAGACGGCATAGATGCCGATGGCCAGCACCACGCCGGGTACGATCATCGGCGTGATCAGGATGGCGCGCAGCAGGCCGGCGCCGGCATGTTTCATGCGGCTGAGGCCAAGCGACGCCAGCGTGCCGATCAGCGTAGCGGCGACGGCGACGAGGCCCGCGACCCTGAGCGAATTGAAGAAGCTCGACAGCCAATCGGGATTGGTGAAGAAATTCGCGTACCACTGCCAGGAGAAGCCGGACGGCGGGAAGGCAAGCGACTTCTTCTCGTTGAACGACATTGGGATGATGACCAGCGTCGGCATCACCAGCCACACGGCGACCAGCAGGCAGAACAGGCCGAGCAGAATGCGGAATGGGGCC
>NZ_RZQG01000371.1:0-5602 GCF_003998635.1 Mesorhizobium sp. M7D.F.Ca.US.004.03.1.1 | reverse complement strand
GCCTTCCTGCCCTATCATATCCTGAAGACGGCCGGCATCAGCCATCCCTATTACACCGGATTTCTGGGCCAGATGAGCGAACGTTACCGCGTCGTCGACCGCAACCTGTTGCTGACGCCGGCTGGCGAGGCCACGCCCGATTGGGCGCGGCAGAAAGAGATCGACCCGGCGATCCGCGATTTCCGCCTGTTGCAGTACGACATGATGTTCGGCAAACGCCACGCAGCGCCAGACTTCTTCCCCGAAACGGTCGACAAGGTTGTCGCCGCCCATACGAGTTGAACCGATCGATCCCGTGAGGAGCCGGCCGGTCTCTCTCGGGTCGAGCGTTCAATTCGTCAATTGCAGCTTCGTGAACTTGTTGGCGATCTGCAGGAACACGTTCGGCAGTTTGGTAGGATCGTTGACGGCATAATAGTCGCTCGGGTCTGAAGCGCAGGCGCTGTAAAGCGCGCGGTTGGCGGCGGTGTCGGACTGCAGCACCATGGTGTAGATTTGCACCCCCTCGTCCTTTAACTGCGTACAAACGCTTTTGGTCCAGCCGTCGACATTGCGCGCCGCGGTCGTCTGGTTGTCCGATCCGAAGCGGCCACCAGCCAGATAGCCATAAGGTGTGTAGTCGGATTTCGTCGGCTGTTCGCTGGCGCCATAGACGACGTTCTCGCCATCGGTGAGCAACAGCACGATCTTGCTGATGCCCGGCGTCTTCCAAGGCGCGCCATCGGTATAGGGCGCGGCGGGCGAAAGCACCCGCATCCCCCACGATAGGCCCTCGGAGACATTGGTGCCTGAACCGTTCCACTCGGTCATCTCGCCTGCTGCCTTACGCAGCTTGTCGAAATCGTCGGTCAGCGGGACGACGGGTGTGGGGCAAGCGCGGTTCGGGCCGACTGTGATGCGGGTGCCCGTCTCGGTGATGAGCTCGTTGACGGGCGCGATATATTTGGCGATCTTTTCCTTGGCAGGCTTGCCGGGCGTCACCAAATCGCCGACAAGATCACTGACATCGATGCCGAGAGCGTTGCCTTTCTGCTTATCGAGCTTGGTCTTGTCGTAGCCGTCGTCGAGATAGGAATTGTTGTAGTATTTATCCGAATTGCCATAGGAGGCAGACGGCATCTGGGCAACTTGCGGATCGTCCGGCGCAAAATACGGAACGAACAGCGTGTCGGGCTTGGCGGGATCTGGCGGGGTGTCGGAAATGTTGTAGGTGCCCGGTCGCGCCTCGACACAACCTTTCCACCCGGTACCGTTCCATCCGGGCTCTGTCCATCCGGTCTGCTTGAGCTGCTTGAAAAGCGCCATGTGATTGGGACGCTTACCATCGATGACCGGGAAATTGATGCCGTTGGTGGACGACTTGCCGTCCATATCGATCCAGGACGGGTCGAATTCGTCACCGTCGACGTTGACGGCCGTAACGAATGGAACCAGCGAGGCACGGATCTGGCGCGTCGGCGACTTTGTCGATTCGAGCGTGTCGAGCAATGATTTGGTCGCTGTCCTCAGCGCCGTCATGCGCGCGCCGGCCATGGAGCCGGTGTTGTCGAGCACCAGCACGACTTCGAGCTGGTTGTTCGATTCGACGGCGGAGGCATCGACCACGATGTGCTTGCTGTCGCCGAACAGAAAGGCGAAGTTAAGACTGACGTCAGCGGAGGCAGTCGCCTTTGTCTTGACGAAATTGATGCCCTTGTCGACGGTCAACGTCGCCTGCGCATTGCCGAGTTCACCGTGCCCGACGATATTGGCCTGGAAATAGCGGTTGAAGGCATCATTGCGGGTGATGTCGAGATCGCCAAGATGCGAGGAGGCAAGGTTTGCCCCATCGAGGGCATTCTGCAGATTGCTCTTGGCCCGCATGAGGGTGGAGACATCGGTTGCGAAACCGACAGCCGTCAGGATGACCGGCAAGCCCAGTCCCAGCACGAGCGTGAAATTGCCGCTCGTTGAGCGCCAGAATTTGTCGAAAAGCATCCTTACCCCCGCAAATGCTTGCCGCGCTTTTTGTGCGCGGGCTATACGGCTTCTGCGCCTCCTATGATGAATCGACCGTTGACGGCGGGGGTTCAACTGCGCACAACCTAACAGTGTGGTTAAGGCGCAGTTGCCGGAAACCTCAAAGCCTGGGCCGTTGTTGCTGCTTGATTTTTCCGCCGCATGCGACACAGAGGACGCCGCCCGCCCTTGCGTTGCGGCTGGATTGCTATATAGACGCCCGCAATCTGCCGGTCCTTGCTGGGGGCTGAACGGAGGGCCGGAGGTTTTTTTCGAAAACCTTCGTGTGATGCCAGAAGTGCTTCCGCCTCCCGTGTCTCCGCTCTCGACCGTCTCGAAATGCTCCTTTCTTCCCCGCCCTTCGGGACCAGCGGGTCAGAGAAGTTGCAGAGGCTTTTGCCGCCGGGAACCGGGAGAGAAACGAAGAAAGGCACTGAACCACTATGGCTCTATACGAACATGTGTTTCTTGCCCGGCAGGACCTCTCGCAGCAGCAGGTCGATGCGCTTGTCGAACAGTACAAGGGCGTCATCTCCGCAAATGGCGGGTCCGTCGGTCGGGTCGAGAACTGGGGACTGAAGTCCCTTACCTACCGGGTCAACAAGAACCGGAAGGCTTACTACACGCTGATGGACCTGAATTGCCCCGCGGCCGCGCTCAACGAGATGGAGCGCCAGATGGGCCTGTCCGAAGACGTGCTGCGTTTCCTGACCATCAAGGTCGAGGCGCATGAGGAAGGCCCGTCGGCCATGATGCAGAAGCGCGAAGAGCGCTCGGAACGCGGCGGCTTCGGCGACCGCGACCGTGGCGATCGTGGCCCGCGCTCGTTCGGCGACCGTGATCGTGGCGACCGTGGCGATCGTCCGCCGCGCTCGTTTGGCGACGCTGGTGCCGATCGTGGTCCGCGCCGTCCGCGCGAAGGCTTTGAAGGGGGTGCAGAATAATGGTCGACATCAACCAGATCCCGACCCGGCGCCCGTTCCATCGCCGCCGCAAGACCTGCCCGTTCTCCGGCGCCAACGCGCCCAAGATCGACTACAAGGACGTGCGTCTGCTGCAGCGCTACATTTCAGAGCGTGGCAAGATCGTGCCGTCGCGCATCACCGCCGTCAGCCAGAAGAAGCAGCGCGAACTCGCCAAGGCGATCAAGCGCGCCCGCTTCCTCGGCCTGCTGCCCTACGTGGTTCGCTAGATCTTTTATGAGCGGGCGGTTCGCCGCCCGCTCATCTCCCACGGCGACGGGCGCCGCAGGGTTGAGCTTCAAATCCCGGGTTGAGGTCAAAACCTCTAACTGCCGCGACAGGCAGGACAGCGACACCAGCGCCCCAGGCGCTCAAGCTTCCTGACCTGTTCCAGAGACATCCGGCGTCGATCTCATCGATCGATTGGCGCCCAACCAAAGGAACAAAACCATGGAAGTCATTCTTCTCGAACGCGTTTCCCGCCTCGGCCAGATGGGCGATACCGTCAAGGTCAAGGACGGCTTTGCCCGTAACTTCCTGCTACCGCAGGGCAAGGCTCTGCGCGCCAACGAAGCCAACAAGAAGAAGTTCGAAGGCCAGCGGGCCCAGCTCGAAGCCCGCAACCTCGAGCGCAAGTCGGAAGCGGCCCAAGTCGCCGAAAAGCTTGACGGCAAGAGCTTCATCGCCGTTCGTTCCGCCGGTGAAACCGGGCAGCTTTACGGTTCCGTTTCGACCCGCGACATCGCCGATCTGCTGACGGCGGAAGGTTTCTCGGTCAACCGCAACCAGATCCTGCTCAACCAGCCGATCAAGACTATCGGTGTCACCAATGTGGCGATCGCGCTGCATCCGGAAGTCGAAGTCACTATCACGCTCAACATCGCCCGCACGGCCGACGAAGCCGAACGCCAGGCCAAGGGCGAGACGCTGACCACCGCCGAAGCCATCTATGGCGACGACATCAACGACAACGCCCGGCCGGAAAACTTCTTCGACCCGAACACCGAGTTCGAGGGCGGCGAAGACAACGCCTGATCATACGTCGCAAGGCGATTGGAGCTGCGCTTCGATCACGATTAGAGCTGCTCTGATCACTTTGCCGACATCCAGCAATACTGGACCAACGCCCGGGCCTCGCGCCCGGGCTTTTTTATGCCAAATGGAACTTTTCGAACCCCTATATATTGTTGCAGACTACAGCGTCGCGCGTCCTTTGGCCGCGCAAAATGACGCTGTGGAACTTTGGTTCGGCGCAAGATCCCCGATGAAAATCGATTCCGATTTTCGGGTCACGCGCCAAGACAGCCTGTCTGGCCGAGAGGGGACATTTGGTCATGAATATTCTGTTGAAACGCGTTCTCGACCGCCTGGTGCGGACCGGCAATCTCAAGGTAACCGGCCCCAAGGGCGCGACAGTGGTTTTCGGCGACGGCAGCGGCGAACCGGTGCACATGCATATCAAGACCGCGCATGCCGAGCGCGCCATCACCTTCGATCCGATGCTGGCTGTGCCTGAATCCTACATGGACGGCGAACTCGACATTCTCGAAGGTGGCGTGCTGGGCGTCATGCGCATCGCCTTCCAGAACATGGGCAGCGGCGGCATCGACGCCACCTGGTCGAAGGCCATCGAAGGCCTGCGCCACGCCTTCCGCCGCCTGCAGCAGATCAACACCGCCTCGCGCTCGCGCCGCAATGTGCAGCGCCACTACGACCTGTCGGGGGATCTCTACCGGCTCTTCCTCGACGAGGACATGCAGTATTCCTGCGCCTATTTCGAGCAGCCGGACATGACGCTCGACGAAGCGCAGGCCGCCAAGAAGCGCCACATCGCCGCCAAGCTCCGGCTGAAGGCCGGCCAGACGGTGCTCGACATCGGCTCCGGCTGGGGCGGGCTTGGCCTCTATCTCGCCAAGGCGTTCGACGTCGACGTGCAGGGCGTGACGCTGTCGACCGAGCAACATGGCGTCGCTACCGACCGGGCGCACGCGCAAGGGCTGGAAAGCCGCGTGCATTTCGAGCTCAAGGACTACCGCGAACTCAACGAGCGTTTCGACCGCATCGTCTCGGTCGGCATGTTCGAGCATGTCGGCGTCAACCATTACCGCACCTTCTTCGACAAGAGCGCGACGCTGCTCAAGCCCGATGGCGTCATGCTGTTGCACACGATCGGCCGTTCCGGCGTACCGTGGGCGACCAGCGCCTTCATCCGCAAATACATCTTCCCGGGCGGCTACATCCCTGCGCTCTCGGAAGTCATGCCGGCTATCGAGAAGTCGGGCCTGGTCGTCACCGACGTCGAGATTCTCAGGCTCCACTATGCCGATACGCTGAAGCACTGGGGCCAGCGCTTCGCGGCCAACCGCGACAAGGCCAAGGCGATCTATGACGAGCGCTTCTGCCGCATGTGGGAATTCTACCTGGCTGCCTCGGAAGCCGCCTTCCGCTGGCAGGACCTGGTCATCTTCCAGATCCAGATCACCAAGAAGAACGACACGCTACCGGTGTCGCGCGACTACATAGCCAAGTGCGAGAAGGCGCTTGAGATGCGCGACATGGGGCATCGTGAAACGGCACCGGTCAAAAAGAGCCCTGCCGCCAGGCCGGCGCGCCGCCGCAAGGTTGCGGACCAGGAATAAGCA
>NZ_RZQG01000370.1:0-5608 GCF_003998635.1 Mesorhizobium sp. M7D.F.Ca.US.004.03.1.1 | reverse complement strand
ACAGCGAGGCGAAGAACAATCCGCCGCGAAAGCCCGATCCCAGAGAAACCGCCGATGCCGCCAGCTTGAGCACAAAGACGCTGGCCACCACGGCCAGCCCGTAATTCATCGAGAATTCGCGATGCAGCGCACCATGGCCGCTGGACAGGACCTGCGGCGTGATCAGCCCCAACAAGCCAACGATGACGCCGCCAATGACGGGGCGCAGCGACGCATCGATCGACAGCCTGGCGAAACCGCGCTCGATCAGCGTCACCAGATGCATGATGGCGATCGAGGCGGCACCGCCGAGCAGCCCGAGCAGCAGGAACGGCACATACTGGCTGGCGGTGAGCGCCGGCAGGCCCGAAAGCTCAAGCGGAAACGGCACGCCGCCGAACATTTCGGCGGTCAGCGAGGCTGAGATCGCGGCGGTCATGACAGGCGCGACATTGGCGACCGAGTAGATGCCGATGACCAGTTCGAAGCCGTAGAAGGCGCCGGTCAGCGGTGCATCGAAGGCGGCGGCGATGGCGCCGGCGGCACCACAGCCGACCAGGATGCGGACATCGTTGCGGCGCAGCCGGAAGATGCCCGCCAGCCGCGAGGCCAGGCCGGAGCCGACCTGCGTGTAGCCGGCTTCCAGCCCGACCGAGGCGCCAAAACCGCTGGAGATCATCGTCTGGCCGGCAATGATGAAGGTGTCGGTCAGCGACATGCGCCCGCCATAGAGCGCATTGGCTTCGATCGGGTCGATCGGCGTGCGGAATTTCCGTATCCTGAGCCAGACCACCGTCAGCCCAAGCAGGATGCCGCCGATCGCCGGTACCAGCGCTTGCATCGGATTGGCGAGCGAGAACATGCCGGAAAGCCGGCCGCCGGGCTGGACGCCGAACAACAGCCCGTGCAGGTCCTGCACGATCTGGCTCATCGCCGTGACCAATATGCCCGCCATGACGCCTACGACGCCGGCCAGAATGACCACTGCGATGCCGCGCGCCTCGAGCAGCGGCAACGACCTGATCAGCACCGCGCGCAGCCGGCGTGCATAAACTTGCGGTTGGTTTCTGGAAAGCACCGGGGCGGCTCGCCGACATCACAAAAGGCAGTGGAAAGCCCGCCTGATACGCCCGGCGACACGGCATGGCAACCACAATGGCGACAGACAAGGCGCCATTGTGGCATGGACCGGCCGGTTGCGGTCCTTGCTGCCCTTGGCTGGAACGCAACGACGCTCGCCGGCGACCGGCGAGGAGCCGCCGGCGAATCGATCAGGTCGGCATGGGCTCGCCGGCTTCATAGAGCACGAGATTGCGCTCGCCTATGCCAAGTGCTGGCCAGCTCGCGCGCCAGTCGGCAAGGTGCGGCGAGGCAAAATGCGCGTCGAGCGCTGCTCTGTCGCTCCAGACTTCCGTGACCCGAATGAGCCCGGCATCGAAAACATCCTGCGCATAGGAATACTGGAGACAACCGGGCTCCGCGCGGCTGGCTGAAACCATGCGTTCCATGGCGGGCTTGGCCTCCTCCAATTTGTCTGGCGGCAAGCGGATGGTGCCGGTGATCAGAAGCATGGGTTTTCCCTTCCTTGCGAAGCCGGCCCGTACGGCCATCTGCGCATGATCGTTCGAACTAGCCAGTCTCCCACCCTCGCGCAAGCTTGGCGGGCTACCCTCGCAGGGCTGTCGCGCGCTCGGCAGGCTTCGAATTTGGGGACGACATGGCGATCAGCGAAAGCATTCAGCCCGGCGCGGTGGCCAAGAATGGCCGCGACGTCTTCTTTGCCATTGGCATCGTCATCATCCTGGCCGTGCTGTTCCTGCCGATCCCGGCCTTTCTCATCGACATCGGCCTCGCCTTCTCGATCGCGCTTTCGGTGCTGATCCTGATGGTGGCGCTGTGGATCCAGCGGCCGCTCGATTTCTCGTCGTTCCCGACCGTGCTGCTCATCGCCACCATGCTCAGGCTGTCGCTCAACATCGCCACCACGCGCATGATCCTGTCGCACGGCAATGAGGGCACGCACGCGGCCGGCTACGTCATTGCCGGCTTCTCCAAGCTGGTTATGGCCAGCGACTTCGTCATCGGCCTGATCGTCTTCATGATCCTGATCGTGGTGAACTTCATCGTCATCACCAAGGGCGCCACGCGTATCGCCGAAGTCGGCGCGCGCTTCACCTTGGACGCCATCCCCGGCAAGCAGATGTCGATCGACGCCGACCTCTCCGCCGGCATGATCGACGACAAGACCGCACAGCTTCGGCGTCGCGAACTGGAAGAGGAATCCTCCTTCTTCGGCTCGATGGACGGTGCCTCGAAATTCGTCCGCGGCGACGCCATCGCCGGCCTCATCATCACCGCCATCAACATCGTCGGCGGCATCGCCATCGGCTATATCAGGCACGGCATGGGCATGGGCGAAGCCGCCGACGTGTTCATCAAGCTGTCGGTCGGCGACGGCCTCGTCACCCAGATCCCGGCGTTGATCGTGTCGCTCGCCGCCGGCCTGCTCGTCTCCAAGGGCGGCACCCGCGGCTCGACCAACCAGGCGGTGTTCGGCCAGCTCGGCGCTCATCCGCGCGCCCTCTACGTCGCGGCATCGCTGCTGGTTCTGCTCGGCCTGATGCCCGGCCTGCCGCTGTTCCCGTTCTTCGCGCTCGCTGCCGGCATGGCCGGCCTCGGCTATATCATCCCGATGCGCGCCAACCGCGCCATCGCCGAAGCCGAGGCGATCAAGGATCAGGAAAAGGCGACCAAGGTCGAGGAGGAGAAGAATTCGGTCAAGGCCTCGCTCGCCACCGCCGAGATCGAGCTTTTGATCGGCAAGCAGCTGTCGACAAGGCTGCTGACGTCGCATCAGGAACTGGTTTTCCGCATGGGCAAGATGCGCAAGAAATTCGCCACGCAATACGGTTTCGTGGTGCCGGAAGTGCGTGTCGCCGACGATTTCGCCATCCCGCCGAAGAGCTACCAGATCAAGGTGCACGGCACCGTGGTGGCCGAATACCAGATGCGCGTCGGCGAGATCATGGTGCTGCTCGGCAACCGCGACATCCCCGAAATACCAGGCGAGGAAATCCGCGAGCCGGCTTTCGGCATGCGCGCCTATTCGGTGGTCGAAGCCTTCGCCGAGGATTTGAAGCGCGAGAACTACACCTTCGCCGACAACATGTCGGTGCTGCTCACCCATCTCTCCGAGGTCATCCGCAACAACCTGCCGCAGCTTCTGTCCTACAAGGACATGAAGGCGCTGCTCGAACGCCAGGACCAGGAGTACCGCAAGCTCGCCGACGAGATCTGCACCACGCACATCTCCTACCCCGGCCTGCAGGCGGTGCTGAAGCTGTTGCTCGCCGAGCGCGTCTCGATCCGCAATCTGCATCTGATCATCGAGGCGATCGCCGAGATCGCGCCGCATGTGCGCCGCACCGAGCAGATCGTCGAGCATGTCCGCATCCGCATGGCCCAGCAGATCTGCGGCGACCTCTCCGAGGGCGGTGTGCTGAAGGTGCTGCGCCTCGGCAACCGCTGGGACCTCGCCTTCCACCAGAGCCTCAAGCGCGACGCCAAGGGCGAGGTGCGCGAGTTCGACATCGACCCACGCCAGCTCGAAGAGTTCGGCCAGGACGCCACCAAGGCGATCAAGAAATATCTGGAAGCCGGCGAGCGTTTCGTGCTCGTCACCGCACCCGACGCCCGCCCCTATGTGCGCATGATCATCGAGCGGCTGTTCACCACGCTGCCGGTGCTCAGCCACGTCGAGATCGCCAAGGGCGTCGAGATCAGGGTGCTCGGAACCATATCGTGAGCGTGCTTTCGCAAGGCGTCGTCATCGCGGCGTTCCTCGCCTTCTGCCGCATCGGCGCCTGCTTCATGCTGATGCCCGGCCTGTCCAGCGCCCGCGTTCCGGTCCAGGTCAGGCTGTTCGTCGCGGTCGCCGCCACCGGCGGCCTGCTCGCCTTCCTGTGGGACAAGATCTTTCCCTTCGTCGATCCGCGTCCGCAGATCCTGGTGCCGATGATCATCTCGGAACTTCTGGTCGGCGGCCTGATCGGCGCCATGACCAGGCTCTACATGGAAGCCCTGCGCTTCATGGGCTCGGCCATCGCCATGCTGATCGGCTATGGCGGCACCGGCGGACCGGCGATCGAGGAGCCCGAACCCCAAGCAGCCCTTGCCGCCATCATCTCGTTTTCGGCGCTGTTGATGCTGTTCGTCTTCGATTTCGACCACGAGATAATACGCGCGCTGGTGTCGTCCTACACGGTCGCGCCGGTCAACATCTTCTTCAACCCGCAGGCCGCTCTCGTCGATGTCACCGACACGGTGTCGGACACGTTCTTCCTGGTCATCCGCCTCGGCAGCCCGTTCGTCGCCTATGCCATCCTCGTCAATCTGACGATCGGCTTCGTCAACAAGCTAACGCCGCAGATCCCGATCTATTTCATCTCCCAGCCCTTCATCATCGCCGGCGGCATGATCATCTTCTATTTCGCCGTCGGCACCATGCTGTCGCTGTTCGTCGACGGCTTTGTCGACCTGACATTGGCGAGATGACGATGAGCATCCGCAGGGACCGCCTGAAGAAATTGGTCAAGGTGCAGGAACAGCTGAAGGCGCTGCACGAAACCCGCCACGCCACGTTCGTCGCCGCAGCCAGTGCCGCCGAGGCCGAAGCCAGGGAGCTGGTCGGCCATTTCGACCAAGCCGATTCGCTTTCCGCCCTGTTTCCCGATCTCTACCACCGCCGCATTGCCCAGGCCGTCGTCCGCCAGGAGGCGAACCTGGCAAGCGCGAAGCAGGAAGCCAGCCTCATCGCCGCCGCGACCGCACGCACCAACATGGTCGAACGCGCCTACAAGGACGTGCGCAACCGCGACGAGCGCGAACGCTCCGACCGCGAGCGGCTCGATATCATCGCGCAGAAGCGGAACGAGGAGTAGCGGCGGGGATTCTCCTCGTGATCCGAATTTGACTTGCGGACGGCGCGACGTGAACGGCCGCTTCGCGCCGCATCAACGTCATTCTCCATTCGAAGCGCTCAGGCCGGAAGCTGCCGTGCGTAAGACGCCCAGTCATTGCCCGCCGCGTATAGGTTTGCAGTTGGACAATAATGGCCAGCCGGGCAATCCTGGCATTTGGCGTTGCTTCGGCGAGTCAATACTGAGCCTGGGCTTGCGCGCCATCCCTCTCGACCAGACCAAACGGCTGGACGCGATCGAGCGCAGCAGGCGGGTTCAGTTGGTGCTGGTTGTGGCGGTGAACCCGCACTGCTTCTGTTCCATATCGATCTGCTTCGTGATGCGGACGGCGTTCTGCGCGTAGGCCTCCGTCACGGAGCCACTATTCACGGTCTTGTCCTTCAGCGGACTCACGCCTGCGCAGAGATGGAAAACATGCGGCTCCGAGGACTTCTTGGCGCCGTTTTCCGGTGCGATCCAGTACACGATGTCCTGACCTGCGGGATGTGCCGTGTCCTTCGTCGCCGCAGCCACCGCGGCGGAGTCCGTGGCGATTGCCTGCGCCTGAGCGGCGACGTCGGGCGAACAGGCTGTGGTCGGCTGCCCCGCCTTGATCTGGGTCGCGCACGCGTTCATGTCCTGGGTGTACTGCTCGCGACGGTCATGGGGAT
>NZ_RZQG01000036.1:0-17867 GCF_003998635.1 Mesorhizobium sp. M7D.F.Ca.US.004.03.1.1 | reverse complement strand
TCTCAGTTGCAGGTGGAAATCGGGCCGCTCGCGGCGGAATTGGCGCAGCATTTCGGCGACAAGCCCGGCATGCACGGCGCCTTCGACATAGCCGATGGCGAGACGACCAACGCCGCCGCTGGCCAGGTTGCGGCCGAACTCCTCCAAACGTCGCGCATTGGACAGCAGCGAGCGGGCCTCGGTGAGGAAGGCGCGACCCTCGGCGTTGAGATGGACCCGCTGTTTTGCCCGTTCGAACAGACTGACGCCAAGCTGCTCCTCAAGCTGCATGATCTGCCGGCTGAGCGGCGATTGCGAGATATGCAGCATTTCGGCGGCGCGGCCGATATTGCCGGTTTCGGCGACGGTGACGAAATACCTGATCTGGCGCAGGTCGAACATTTTTTCTCCAGAGCTTCAAGTCCTGTTAGGTCTCAACTCTAGCCTAATCAGTCTTGGACAGTCTGACCCGCGGAAGCGATACTCGGCCATCCCAACCAAAGGAGACCACCATGCAGTTCTTTGCCCTTCTCACCCGCAACACCGCTGAGTTCAGCGATGCAGATTTCGCCCCGCTTCTGCCCGGCGAAGCCGAACAGCGGCGCACGCTTTACGCTGAGGGCGCGGTGCGTCAGGTCTGGAACCGCGGCGACATCCCGGGCAGCGGCATGATGTTCGAGGCAGCCGATGATGCAGAGGTTCGCGGCTATCTCGCCACCTTGCCGCTGGTCAAGGCCGGCATGATGGACATTGCCGCAATCGTGCCGCTCAAGCCCTACCCCGGCTTCGGCCCGAAGCACTGACAGAGCCCAATCCGGGGCTGGCGAAGGCGTCACCACCGGATTGGGTGATCGACAGACTGTGATCGGCTGTCAAGAAACCGTCACACGAAACCGGTTCGCTCGTGCTAGGAATCACGGTCAGGCGGCCGCCATGCGGTGCCATGTTCGAAACCTGCATCTGGCACCGCGCCCATGGATATCGCTCTCGCCCCGGAAGGCACTGATCTGTCGCCTTACCTGCCCGACGAGCACGGACTATTCTTCATCTACCATTTCACGGCCGACGGCCTGCGTACCAAGGACCCGGCACAGGCGTGCTGGACCTGGCGCAGCTATCAGATCACCGACCTGCATGCACGCCAGGAGATCGGCACTGAGACGGCTTTGCCGAGGCCGGTGCGTGACGCCTTCCTTGCCCCCAGCCATGGCTGCCACATCGACTTCGAGGATGGCTGGCTCTATGGCGATCTGCCTGATCTCAGACACGACTTTTCGGAGGCGCGCGGGCTTGTCCATTTCCGCTTCGCCTTCAACGACGCGGTGCTGATCGGCGCGCGCAAGCAGCCGCTGGAATCGGTCGACGCCATTCGCAAGGCGGTGGAGAATGGATCGCGGAAATTCCGCTCGCCGGCGGAACTGATCGAGGCGGTCACGGGCCAGTCGCTCGGCGGCATGGCGGCCGAGCTCGGCAAGCTGGGCGACACGCTCGACGGCATCGAGGACCGTGTCGTGCGCGATGCATGGCACAATGAACGACAAGCGCTGGTCGAGGCGCGGCGACAATTGGTGGTGATCCATCGGCAGATGGCGACGATCACCAATCTGTTCCGGCATCTCGATCATTCGCATCGCAACGAACTGCCTGACCCGATCAACGACATGGCGGTCAGGCTCTCGCAACGGGCGCATACTCTCTATCATGACGGCGAGCAGTTGCAGGCGCGCACAAGGCTGTTGCAGGACGAGCTCATGGCCAAGCTGACCATGCAGTCGAACCAGCTCCTCTATGTTCTCTCTGTCATGACAGCGGTGCTGTTGCCGATGACCATCATCTCGGGCCTGTTCGGCATGAATGTCGGTGGGCTGCCGTTGGTCGATACGCCGATTGGCTTCTGGGTGGTGACGGCAGTATCGATGGCTATCGCCGCGGCTACTTATCTGTTCGTCAGGCGGCTGGGCCGCGGATTGTAGCGCCTGCCGGCGGCTTTCAGCTAGACGCGAAGATCCTCGATGACGGTGCCGGCGGCGGCGACTTCCGCTTCGTGATCGGGCTCGCGCCAGGTCTCGGCAAGGCCAGCCGCATACCACTCGCGCATCGCTGGCAGGGCGAGCAACTGCGCCGGATAGGCTGCAGCCGCACCCTCGAAAACGAGACCATAGGACTGTGCGCGAAACGCCACAGGAGCAAAGAAAGCGTCGACGGCGGTGAAATGAGCGCCGGCCAGAAACGGCCCGCCGAAACGGGCAAGGCCATCGTTCCAGAGGTCGTCGAGGCGAAAGAGGTCCTGTTTCAGCGCGTCGGACATTGGAAACGGCTCTACGCGCAGGCCGCAACTCATCGGACAGGCGCCACGCAGTGCGGTGAAGCTCGAATGCATCTCGGCGGCGGCCGAGCGTGCCCAGGCGCGCGCCTTGGCCTCGGCAGGCCACACGCCATGGTGGCGCTCGGCCAGATATTCGGCGATGGCTAGCGAATCCCAGACCGCCCAACCGTCGTCGATCAGGCAGGGCACCCGGCCGCTCGGCGAGAACGGCCGGTAGAGGCTCCAGCTCGATCCGGTCGGGAACGGCGTTAGCCGCTCGTCGAATGGGATATCCAGCTCTCGCATCAACACCCAGGGCCGCAGTGACCATGAGGAATAATTCTTGTTGGCGATATGCAGCAGGTACATCGACACCCCTTACCGTGCGGGCTGCGGCGCGGCCCGGCGCGCTGTCGTCAACATCGACCAGGAATAGACTGCCAAGGCCGCCCAGATCAGCGCAAAGGCGATGGCCTGGGTGGTGCCGAAAGGCTCGTCGAAGATCAGAACGGCGATCAGGAACACCATGGTCGGCGCGATGTACTGCATGATGCCGATGGTGGAGAGGCGCAGCAGCTTGGCGCCGAAGGCGAACAGCAAGAGCGGTATCGACGTGACCGGACCGCAGCCGATCAGCAGCGCCGTATCGGCACCGCTGCTGGACACGATATGGTCCTGCCCGGTCGCGATCAGGTAGACGATGTAGCCAAGGGCCGGCACCGACAGCAGAAGCACTTCGAGCAAAAAGCCCTGGCTCGGGCCGATCGGCAGCGTCTTGCGGAAGAAGCCGTAGGCGGCGAAGGAAAACGCCAGCGCCAGCGACACCCAGGGCAGCTTGCCGCCCTCTATGGTCAGCACCGCGACGGCGACGGCCGCCAGCACCACTGCCGCGATCTGCAGCCGATCGAGCCGCTCGCCAAGCAGCAGCGCGCCGACGACGACGCTGACCAGCGGATTGATGTAGTAGCCGAGCGCGGTCTCGACGGTGCGGTCGGCGGCGATCGCCCAGACATAGATGCCCCAATTGACCGAGATCAGCGCCGCCGTCAGCGCGGCCATGGCGATGGTGCGCGGCGAACGCAGCGCCGCCTTGAAATCCGCCGTACGGCCGGCCCAGACCAGAACGGCGGCGGCGATCGGCACCGACCAGACGATGCGATGGGCAATGACTTCGGCGAGCGGCAGATGAGCGACCGCCTTCATGTAGAAGGGCAGCAATCCCCACAAGAGATAGGCGCCAAGCGCCAACAGAAAGCCGCGTCGTGCCTTCGAATCCGCGTCCAGGGCAATTGCTTCAGTGGCCATGAGCCAACGCTATGGCCCAGTCACCTTGGCAAGACCATCGCAAAGTTCTGATGGATCAATGGACTTTCGCTGATGGTTCAACCTTATTCGGCGGCCACCAGCCCGGCCATCTCACGGTTCTTCATCAGCTTGTAGACGATGGAATCCATCAGGGCCTGGAACGAGGCGTCGATGATGTTTTCGGAAACGCCCACCGTCCACCAGCGCGCACCGGTGCCGTCATGCGATTCGATCAGAACGCGGGTGATCGCCTCGGTGCCGCCATTGAGGATACGCACCTTGAAGTCGGCAAGCTCCATGTCGGCGATCTCGCCCTGGAATTTGCCGAGGTCCTTGCGCAGCGCGATGTCGAGTGCGTTGACCGGACCATGCCCCTCGGCCACCGACATCTTCTCCTCGCCGTCCACCACCACCTTGACGATCGCTTCGGAGACCGTCTTCAACTGGCCGTTGGCGTCGAAGCGGCGCTCGACCATGCAGCGGAACGAGGTAACGTTGAAGAACTCCGGCAGCCCGTGCAGTATCTTGCGCGCCAGGAGTTCGAAGCTGGCATCGGCGCCCTCATAGGCGTAGCCCTCGGCCTCGCGCTCCTTGACCACCGATATCAGCGCGTCGAGCCGGTGGTCGTCCTTCGGCACCTCTATGCCGCGCCGCTTCAGCTCGGCGAGGAAATTGGCCTTGCCGCCCTGGTCCGAAACCATGACGCGGCGGCGGTTGCCGACCGTTTCCGGAGGCACATGCTCATAGGTCGCCGGCTCCTTGGCAAGTGCGGAGGCATGGATGCCGGCCTTGGTGGCGAAGGCGGAAGCGCCGACATAGGGCGCCTGCGCTTCCGGGGCGCGGTTCAGGAGTTCGTCGAAAGCGCGCGACAGGCGCGAAATGCCGGTCAGTGCCTCAGTCGAAATGCCCGTCTCGAAACGATTGGCGAAGGCCGGCTTCAGCGCCAGGGTCGGCACGATCGAGATCAGGTTGGCGTTGCCGCAGCGCTCGCCGATGCCGTTGAGCGTGCCCTGGATCTGGCGCACGCCGGCCTCGACAGCGGCCAGCGAATTGGCGACTGCCTGGCCGGTGTCGTCATGGGCATGGATGCCGAGATGATTGCCTGAAATACCGGACGAGATAACCTTCTCGACGATGGCGCGGACTTCCGATGGCTGCGTGCCGCCATTGGTGTCGCACAGCACCACCCAGCGCGCGCCGGCATCGTAAGCGGTCTTGGCGCAAGCCAGCGCATAGGTGGGATTGGCCTTGAAGCCGTCGAAGAAATGCTCGCAGTCGACCAATGCCTCCTTGCCGGCGGCGACCGCCGCCTCGACGGAGGCCTTGATGGCGTCGAGATTCTCCTCATTGGTGCAGCCGAGCGCGACACGGACATGATAGTCCCAGCTCTTGGCAACGAAGCAGATGGCGTCCGACTTCGACTGCACGAGTGACGCAAGGCCGGGATCGTTGGACGCCGACACCCCTGCCCGCTTGGTCATGCCGAAGGCGACGAATTGGGCGCGCGACGTGCGTTTCTCCTGGAAGAAGGCTGTGTCGGTCGGGTTGGCGCCGGGATAGCCACCTTCGACATAGTCGAGGCCAAAAGCGTCGAGCAGTTTTGCGATGGCGATCTTGTCCTCGACGGAAAAGTCGATGCCCGGCGTCTGCTGGCCATCGCGCAATGTGGTATCGAAGAGATAGAGGCGCTCGCGGGTCATGGTCATTTGCTTGCAAACTTGTCCGTCGCGCGGATCAGCCGATCAAGGATGCCCGGCTCCGAATAAGCATGACCGGCGCCCTCGATCAGGTGGAAATCCGCCTTCGGCCAGGCCTTGTGCAGCGCCCAGGCATAGTGCGCCGGGCACGGCATGTCGTAGCGGCCATGGACGATGGTGCCAGGAATGTCGCTGAGCTTGTGCGCATCGCGCAGCAGCTGCCCTTCCTCAAGCCAGCCGGCGTGGACGAAATAGTGGTTCTCGATGCGGGCGAAGGCGACGGCATAGTCGTCCTGCCCAAACGGTCCGCTGGTCTCCGGCTCCGGCAACAGCGTGATCGTTTCGCCTTCCCACAGGCTCCAGGCGCGGGCCGCCTCGATCTGCGCCTTGCGATCCGTGCCGACCAGCCGCTTGCGGTAGGCGGCCATCATGTCGCCGCGCTCGGCCTCCGGGATTGGCGCCAGGAACCGCTCCCATTTGTCCGGAAACATTTCCGAGACGCCGAACTGATAGTACCATTCGAGTTCTGCACGCGTCAGCGTGTAGATGCCGCGCACCACCAGTTCGCTGACGCGTTCAGGGTGCGTTTCGGCATAGGCGAGCGCCAGCGTGGAGCCCCAGGAGCCGCCGAACACCAGCCATTTGTCGAAGCCGGCCATTTCGCGCAGCCGTTCGATGTCGGCGACCAGGTGCCATGTCGTATTGGCGTCGAGCGAGGCGTTGGGCGTCGATTTTCCGCAGCCGCGCTGGTCGAACAGGATGACGTCGTAAAGCTTCGGGTCGAACAGCCGCCGGTGTTTTGGCGAGATGGTGCCGCCTGGCCCGCCATGCAGGAACACCGCCGGTTTGGCGCCTTTGGTGCCGGAGCGCTCCCAGTAGACCTGATGGCCGTCACCGACATCGAGCATGCCGGAATCGAACGCCTCGACCTCCGGATAAAGCGTACGCAATTGATTGCTCATAGTTGTAAACCTTTGGTCGGCCAGTCCGCTGTTTCATGGTCGGGGTGCTGGAAGGAGATGATGGATTCCTGCCTGTTATAGTAGTCGGGATCCTGGTGGACGGGCTGATCGAAGATCGTCTCCACCCAGGGCAGCCGCGCAGCGTAGTTGACCTGTATCTGCGGGGCGAGATCGGAGCGGTCGTCGAAGGCACCGATAGCGATCTCAAGTCCTCCGGGCTGCCGGTAGGTCAGCGGCGTCCCGCAGCGGGCGCAGAAACCACGATCGATGTTGACCGACGACTGGAAATAGTTCGGCTCTTCATGGGTCCATTCGACGCCGTCCCTGGGTACCGTGACCAGCGCACCGAAGAACGAGCCGAACTGCTTCTGGCACATGCGGCAATGGCAGATCGACGGACGGCCAAGCGCTCCATGAATGCGGAAGCGTACCGCGCCACACTGACAGCCGCCGGTTCGTACTGTCTCGGTCATGATCTTTCCTTCGGCGGCCATTGTTCGGTGTCGTGGTCGGGGTGCTGGTAGGAGACGAGATCGGCCAAATAGGAGGCCGACGACATATCGGCCATGGTGTCCTCGCCCGGCAGTTGCGGGATCGAGTCGACATAGGGCAGCTTTGCCTCGATGCCCCACTGGATGAGCGGCACGATCTCAGCCGGATTGTCGAACGCACCGATGGCGAGGCCAACGCCGTCCGGCGCGGTGAAGGTCAGCGGTGTGCCGCAATCCGGGCAGAAGCCGCGGTGGACATGGTTGGACGAGCGGAAGTATTTCGGCTCGCCGCGCGTCCAGTCGAGCCTGGCGCCGCGCACCGAAACCAACGGCGCGTAGAACGCGCCGAACGCCTTCTGGCACATGCGGCAATGGCAGATCGAAGCGTCGCCCAACGCGCCTTCAACGCGAAAGCGCACCGCGCCGCACTGGCAGCCGCCGGTGTAGATCGGCCGGTTGTCGAGGCTCATCGCCGCTCACTCCGGCGCATGGCAGACGGCCTCGACATTGTTGCCGTCGGGATCGAAGACGAAGGCAGCGTAGTAGTCCGGGTGATAGTGCGGGCGCAGGCCCGGCCCGCCATTGTCCTTGCCGCCGGCGGCAAGCGCGGCGACATAAAAGGTATCGACCTCGGCGCGGCTGCGCGCGGTGAAGGCGACGTGCTGGTGATCCTTGGGCTTGTCCTTGCCGGTGCTCAGCCAGAACACCGGCCGGTCACGGCCATAGCCACCGACCTTGGCACCGCCGGTGTATTCCAGCGGCACCATGTAAAGCAGGGAGGCTCCAAGCGGCGCCATCGCCTTGTCATAGAAAGCCTTCGAAGCGTCGAAATCGGCAACGGTGATGCCGAGATGGTCGATCATCTTTTTACCTCCCAGGTGGTGATGCGTTCGCCGGTGACGGGGTCCTTGCCGTCCTTCAACTGTATACCTTGTGCCAACAGTTCGTCGCGGATGCAGTCGGCCTCGGCCCAGTTCTTGGCAGCAATGAGCGCGAGGCGATTGGCGATAGCCTTGGCGACGTGGTCTTCATCCACCTTCGCCGACGCGACATCGAAGCCGAGGAACAGCAGCGACGCCTTCAGCGCAGCCGCCGCATCGTTGCCGTCCGCTGCCTCGCCGGCCAACTGGGTCAGGACCTGGAAGGCGGCATAGGTGGCGAGATCGTCGGACAAGGCATCGATGATCTCCACGGGCAACTGCCCTGCCGCCGCCGGCGCGAGGTCGGCCGCCCGCTTCCATTTGCGCAGCATGTTCTCGGCCTCTTCCAGCTTGCGCACGGAAAAGTCGATCGGTTCGCGATAATGCGTCATCAGCATCGCCAGCCGCAGCACCTCGCCAGGCCATTTGCGGCCGCCAAAGGTCTCGGTCTCCAAGAGCTCGTTGATCGAATAGAAATTGCCGAGGCTCTTCGACATCTTTTGCCCTTCGACCTGCAGGAAGCCGTTGTGCATCCAGATGTTGGCCATCACGTCCGTGCCGTGGGCGCAGCGCGACTGGGCGATCTCGTTTTCATGGTGCGGGAAGATCAGGTCGAGGCCGCCGCCATGGATGTCGAACACCTCGCCGAGATAGGCGGCCGACATTGCCGAGCATTCGATGTGCCAGCCCGGCCTGCCCCTGCCCCATGGCGAATTCCAGCCCGGCTCCTCCGGCGACGACAGCTTCCAGAGGACGAAATCGCCAGGATTTTTCTTGTGCGCGTCGACGGCGATGCGAGCACCCGCTTGCTGCTCGTCGAGATTGCGCTTCGACAGCTGGCCGTAGTCCGGCATCGACACCGTGTCGAACAGGACTTCGCCCGCGGCGACATAGGCATGGCCGCGTTCGATCAGGCTTTGAATCAAAGTGATCATGTCGGCCTTGCCGTCGGCGCGGGGCTCGACGAATTCGGTGGCGCGCGGCTCGACCGTCGGCTCCAAGCAGCCGAGAACCGCCACATCCCTGTGGAACTGATCGGCGGTCTTTTCGGTCACCCGCCGGATCGCCTCGTTGAGCGAGAGTTTTCCCGAAGAAATCTCGGCGCCGAAATCACGCAACGCGCGGGCGTTAATCTTATCATCGACATCTGTGATGTTGCGCACATACGTGACGTGCGCCTCGCCATAGACTTGGCGCAACAAACGGAACAGCACGTCGAAGACGATCACCGGCCTGGCATTGCCGATATGGGCAAAGTCGTAGACCGTCGGACCACAGACATACATGCGCACGTTGTTTGGATCAATCGGAACGAAATCCTCTTTCGTCCGCGTCAGCGTGTTGTAGAGGCGCAGGCCCTGCGATGCGTCAGACATTCGTGCCTTCCCGGTCCGTTACTTTATTTGAGCATGATCTGGTCCGAAAACCGGTTCCCACTTTTCGGGATCATGCTTTGGCTGAAATCGAGCGCGCCAAGGCGCAAATCGGATTCCAGCCTGCTGGCCGGGGCGTTTGTCCAATCTGGGGAAAGATGAGGCGAAAACGTCCGGACCAGCGCGAGGCTAGCCAATAATGCAAATGCCACAAATGGCGAAAGACGTTTTCATGGGCGGCTTTATCGCCTTGGCTTGTGTTGCCGTCAAGTCGCAAGTTTCGGCAAAAACGTCGCTGGATCACAGGTAATGACCCAGTGAAACATTTTATTAAACATGTCGGCACAGTCATGAAACATTCGTCGGCTAGATCAGCAGGCGTCACGATTTGGTCAGAATCGGCCATCAAACGCAGACACGAAAATGTTACCAGGGAAGAGAGACATGCCCCGAAGCAAGCAGGAATCCAACCGCGCCAAGCAACCGGCGCTGGCCAACCACTATCGCGCAATCGGTCCGGCCGCGATCGTCGCCGCCCTTCTCCACACCGCGAAGAAGAAGAAGCCGGCGCAGAAGATCGTATCTCCCCGCGCTGCCTGAAGCGGTGTGCGGGCCGGCGCCAAAGGCGCCTGGCATGAGGGCGCTGACATGCGCCTTTGAAGAACAGCTGAGCTAGAACAACGTCATCTGACTATCGTCCGCGCCGGACTTCTGGCGCTTGACCTTCTCGGGCTCCGGCCCGATCTCGCCCCGCTCCTGTATTTCCGGTCCGGTGTTGGCGACCTTGTTGACGAGGTCGGAGATGGGAATTGCCTCGAAGAAATCCAGCTGCGCCGGCCGCAACAGATCCGCGACATCGCGCGGCTCGAGCGTGCGGCAATCCAGCCAGCGGGCGAAATCCCTGGGATCGATCACCACCGGCATGCGGTCGTGGATATGGGCGATGTCGGCATTGGCGTTGACGGTCAGGATGGCGCCGGTGTCCATTTCCGAACCGCCCGGCTCGGCATAGGTCTCGATCAGGCCGGCGAAGGCGACCAACCCGCCATGCCTTGGGCGTATCCAGTAGGGCTGCCCCTTCTTGCCACCGGTTTGCCGCCATTCATAAAAGCCGGACGCCGGCACCAAAGCGCGGCGATGACGCATGGCCGCTTTGAACGAAGCCTTTTCGGCGGCGCCCTCAGAGCGCGCGTTGAACAGCAGTGGAAATTCCCTGGTGTCCTTCACCCAGGTCGGGATCAGCCCCCAGCGCACCAGCATCGGCTGCCGGTCCGGCAGATTCGAGCCCGGCGTCCGCGGGGGGCCGGCGATCGCCATCAGAATCGGCTGCGTCGGGGCGATGTTGTAGCGCGCCGGGAAATCCTCCAGTTCGGCCAAGCCTAGCAAGGCGGCAGTCTGGTCCGGCGTCGCGGTCAAGGCAAAACGTCCGCACATGGTCGATTGGCGCCCTTCGAATGGTTCGCTTTGAAAGTGGCGATGCAACCGGCGTTGCGCAACCGCTAAAGCTTCCCCATGCTGGGCGATCCACAACAGACCTGCCTTCACCTGATCGGGAATCCATGAACGAAGCGCGCAAGATACTTCCGGCAGTCTCGGTCGCCGTCGTGCGCGCAGACACCGTGCTTCTGGTCAAGCGAGCCCGGCAACCCTCGCAAGGGCTCTATGCCTTCCCGGGTGGCAAGGTCGAACCCGGCGAGACGCTGGAGGCAGCGGCAGAGCGCGAACTTCTGGAAGAAACCGGTTTACGCGCCACCGATTACCGCCCGCTGCAGGAAATCCACATCGACGGCAGGGACGACAGCCACCCGGTCGATTATCTCCTCACGGTCTTCGGTGCCGTCTATGCCGGCGGCGAGGCAGTGGCTAGCGACGACGCCGAGACCGCCGCCTTCTATACGCTCAGTGAGATGGCGGCACTGCCGCTCGCCGGCTCGGTGTTCGCCGTTGCGGAGGACTTGTTGGCCCCCGGCGGAGACGCCAGGCCGCAGCCCTGAAAATCGCCTTGCAGGCGACAAATTGTTTCGCCACAAAGACTTATGCTGTTTGGCAGAGCCAGAACGGCTTACGCCGTTCGGCAGACCACAACGGCTTACGCCGTTCGGTAGACCACACGGCTAGCGCCGTTAGGTAGAGAAGGCTTATGAACCGTCCATCCTTGCTCCTCGCCGTGTGTCTTGCCGTCAGTGCGGCCGTCTCGGCACTGCCTGCGTTCAGCGCCGAGTCGCCGTTCGAGCCGGGGCTGATGCGATTGGCGGAGGTTCTGGGGTCGCTGCATTTCCTGCGCAATTTGTGCGGCGAGAAGGGCGACCAGTGGCGTGCCGAGATGGAGAAGCTGCTTGATTCGGAAAATCCGGACGCCGAGCGGCGCGCCCGCTTCATCGCCAGCTTCAATCGCGGCTACCGCTCGTTCGGCGGCACCTATACGCGGTGCACCCCCTCGGCGACCGAAGCCATCAGCCGCTATATGAAAGAAGGCGAGACGCTGTCCCGCGATATCGCCTCGCGTTACGGCAACTAATGCATATCGCCCAAAACAGCGGATTTTGGGACAACGACATGCATAAACAAAAGCCTGGAACGCGTTGACCGAATCCGTTTCAACGCGATCCGTTTAGGCAGGCAGGCCTGCTCATCAACAACTATCAGCACCATTGCTGGCGACGACTGAGATATCCGGCTTGTGCGAGCCGATATCTTGGTGCAATCCTCATGTTGCACTTCTGCAACAGTATTAACGAAACCTTACCGCGCGAAAGCGGAATTAACTCAAACTGAAGGTTTTCGCCCCGCAGGCCGCCCCAATCGGCTAAGTTTGACTCGAGCTGAACGCAGCTTCGCACAAGGCAATCGGGCTTTGTAAAAGACGATCAAAAAAATGTCGTATTTACAAATACTTAATTGTCCCTGCGTGTGAAATGAACAGATCAGGCCTGATCCACATCGACGGATCGCTGCTTGAAAGGGTGGACATTCGCTTATGGAACATGGTGTCAACGACATCGACGCGCTGGTCAGAGAAGAAAAACGCCTGACCGCCGTGGAAAGCCACAGCGAGGCCTGGGCGGAAGGTCTCTCCGCCGGCATAGAACCCGAGATCATTGCCGAAGCAGCGCTCGAAACCGCCTTCGGCGAGATGTTGCGTGCCAATGGCGAGACCTCGGCCCTTGCCCTGCTCGACCGTATGCGTGAAAAGGTGATTGCTGGCGCCTTCGAACCCGAACGGCTGCGGCACTGAACCGACGTCCGGTTCTTTGACGGCAAAATGCCGCTCGGGCGTCATGCCCGGAAGCAGGGAGAAACGGGCAGTGAGTTTTTCGATGTCAGGCAAGCCGCGTGGCTTGGTCCTCTGCATCTCCTTCGCCGCTTGCTGTGCCGCGATTCCCCTGGTTGTGTGTCTCGCGAGCAGCCCCGCCTATGCGCTGAGCGAGATCAAGCGCGAAGAGCTCCCGCCAACAGTCACGCCGCCGGCGGACGACGACATGTCGCCCCCGGGAAGCACCGTGCCAATGCCCAACCCGGTCGGAACGCCGCCGCCGACCACTGAACCGGCTGCTCCCAATGAAGCCGAGCCGGACAGTCCGGCGGATGGCGGCGTCACCAGACCGCGCGTCGATCCGGAGACGCCGGTACCCGAGGTTGTCTATGATCTCGGCAAGCTGCCGGAACCGGTGCGGCGCATGCACGATCTGATCGTCGAAGCCTGCAAGGGCGGCGACATCGAAAAGCTGCGGCCCTTGATCGGCAAGGGCGACAGCGCCACGCAGATATCGCTGACCGACATAGACGGCGACGCCATCGCCTTCCTCAAGGGGCTCTCCAGCGACCCGGACGGCCAGGAGATCCTGGCTATCCTGGAGGAGGTGCTCGATGCCGGCTACGTCCACCTCGATGCCGGCACGCCACAAGAACTCTATGTGTGGCCGTATTTCTTCGCCCTGCCGCTGGACAAGCTGGACGCCAAGCAGCGGGTCGAATTGTTCAAGATCGTCACCGCTGGCGACTTCGACGACATGAAGCAATTCGGCGCCTATATCTTCTACCGTGTCGGCATCACGCCCACTGGGCAGTGGACATTCTTCGTCGCCGGCGACTGAGCCTCTTAGGGAATCTAGACGACAAGGGCCTCGGCAAACTCCACCGCCCTACCCTGGCCTGGCGTGGCGATCTCGCCTTCCCACATGACGCGGCGGCCGCGAATGACGGTGCCGACCGGCCAGCCGGTCACGTCTCTCCCGTCATAAGGCGTCCAGCCGGCTTTCGAGCCGGCCTGCGCATTGGTGATGGTCTGGCGCCGCTTCATATCGACGATGGTGAAGTCGGCGTCGTAGCCGGCGGCGATGCGGCCCTTTCTCGCCATGCCGAAGATGCGTTGCGGGCCGTGGCTGGACAGGTCGACAAAGCGCTGCAAAGTCAGCCGGCCGGCATTGACGTGGTCGAGCATGATCGGCACCAACGTCTGCACGCCGGTCATCCCCGACGGCGAGGCCGGATAGGGTTTTGCCTTTTCGGCCAGCGTGTGCGGCGCATGGTCGGAGCCGAGCACGTCGACGATGCCTTGCGCAATGCCGTGCCAGACGCCGTCGCGATGGTGCGCGGCGCGCACTGGCGGGTTCATCTGGATCAGCGTGCCAAGCCGCGCATAATCGTCGGCGCTCAGCGTCAAATGATGCGGCGTCGCCTCGCAAGTCGCGACATCCTTGTGCTGTTCGAGGAACAAAATCTCCTCAGCGGTCGAGATGTGCAGGACATGGATGCGGGCGCGAACTTGCTGAGCGATGCGCACCAGCCGCTCGGTGCAGCGCAAGGCGGCGATCTCGTCGCGCCAGACCGGGTGCGATGAAGGATCGCCCTCGATGCGTTCGCCAAGACGCTCGCGCAGCCGGAATTCGTCTTCCGAATGAAAGGCGGCGCGGCGGCGCGTGTTTCGGAGGATCGATGCCACGCCCTCGTCATCCTCGACCAGCAGATCGCCGGTGGACGAGCCCATGAAAACCTTGATCCCGGCCGCGCCCGGCAACCGCTCAAGCTCGCCGACATCCCCGGCGTTTTCGCGGGTGCCCCCGACCCAGAAGGCAAAATCGCAATGCATGCGATCCGTGCCGCGCCGAACCTTGTCGGCAAGCGCTGTCTCGCTGGTGGTCAAAGGATTGGTATTGGGCATCTCGAACACGGCGGTGACGCCGCCAAGCACGGCCGCGCGCGAGCCCGTTTCCAGGTCTTCCTTGTGCTCCAGTCCCGGCTCGCGAAAATGCACCTGGCTATCGATGACACCTGGCAGGATATGCAGGCCGCGGCAGTCGATCGTCTCGCCGGCCGAGGCCTGGCGGAGATCGCCGATGGCAGCGATGCGCCCGTCCTTCACGCCGATGTCGCGAGCCCCTTCGCCGTCATGATTGACCACTGTGCCGCCTGTCAGGATGAGGTCGTAGATCATGGCCATGCTCTCTTGCGGGGGGAGTGCCAGCGGCTTACGTAAAGGCCGACCGTTTTGCAAGATCAGGTTGCTTTTCCGCCCATGCCTTTTGCCCAGCTCAAAGACCGCGCCCTCATTTCCGTGTCAGGCCCGGATGCCGAGCATTTTCTGCAGAACATCCTGACCACCGATCTCGACATCCTGGCTCCCGGTGAAGCCAAACCCGGTGCGCTGCTGACGCCGCAAGGCAAGATCCTGTTCGATTTCCTGATCTCGCGCGACTGTGAGAATGCATTCCGGCTGGAATGCCGGGCCGACATAGCGGACGATTTCGTACGCCGGCTGACGCTCTACAAACTGCGCGCCAAGGTCGAGATTACCAAGGCAGATCAGGCGTTTGTCGCCGTCGCCTGGGGACATGAATCAACACTCTCACAATCCGATTCAACGACGGCCGCCGACACGCGCTTTCCGAAAGGCGCCGTCACGCGTTCGTATGGCGAAACAGATGAGCGCAGCGATCTTGCCGCGTGGCAGGCCTTCCGCATTGCCGGCGGCATTGCCGAAAGCGGCAGCGACTACCAACTCGGAGACGCCTTCCCCCATGATGTGCTGCTGGACGAAACCGGCGGCGTCGGCTTCAAGAAGGGCTGCTATGTCGGCCAGGAGGTTGTCTCGCGCATGCAGCATCGCGGCACGGCCAGGCGACGCGTGCTGATTGTCTCCGCCGATAGGCCCCTGCCCGCACCGGGCACCGAGCTAACCGTCGCAGGACGGCCGGTTGGCACGCTCGGCTCGACCGTCGGCACGACCGGTCTGGCGATTGCCCGCATTGACCGGGTCAAGGCGGCGCTCGACGCCGGCCAGCCGATCATGGCCGCGGACGCCACCGTTTCACTTGCCATCCCGGCCTGGGCAAAATTCGCCTTCCCGCAGGAAGCCGTCAGCGCGGAGGAGGCCTGATGGCCCCCGACCGCGTCGGCGCGCCGGCGCGCGCCTGGCAGCGCATGCTGTCGGGCCGCCGGCTCGACCTGCTCGACCCCTCGCCGCTCGATATCGAGATTTCGGATATTGCGCACGGGCTCGCTCGCGTAGCCCGCTGGAACGGCCAGACCAGCGGCGAGCATGCCTTTTCGGTTGCCCAGCACTCGCTGCTGGTCGAGGCGCTATTCTGTGACCTGGTGCCTGAGGCTTCGGCCGACGCCCGGCTGGCGGCGTTGCTGCACGACGCCCCCGAATATGTCATCGGCGACATGATCTCGCCGTTCAAATCGGTGATGGGCGGCAGCTACAAGGACTGTGAGTTGCGGTTGCAGCGCGCCATCCATCTGCGCTTCTCGCTGCCGCCGGAACCAACGGCTGCGCTGCGCAAGGAGATCAAGCGCGCCGACCAGATCGCCGCCTATTTCGAAGCAACGCTGCTTGCCGGTTTTTCGGCCGCCGAAGCTACCGAGTTCTTCGGCCGTCCGCGCGGCTTCAATGCCGACCGCTTCAATTTCACGCCACGCTCGGTGACCTGGGCGCAAAATGCGTTCCTGAAGCGGTTTTCCGCGATCGAGACGTCGCGGCACCAGGTTTCGGCACCCGCAATCGGCTAAAAACGCTAAATTAACCGGAACGGGTAACAGTGCGGTGTTCGATCACGACCCGCAGGCGCCTCATGCCCGTCGCTGATGCCAAGGATGGTTCGGCCGTGCCGGAACGGGAGGCCAAAGGCATGGATCGCTCGCGCCATATGGAAGATGAACTGCGCGAACAGAATGAACGCTTTTCGGCCGCAGTCGAGAACATGTCACATGGCCTGTGCATGTTCGATGCCGAAGAGCGGATGATCATCTGCAACGGCAACTACATCAATATCTTCTGTCTCGACGCCAAGGTGATACGCCCCGGCATCCGGTTCCTCGACATTCTGCGGCACAGCGTCGACATCGGCATCGCTTCGCAAAGCGCCGATGAACTCTACGCCATCCGCAAGCCTTACATCGACCAGGCGAGACCTTCGACTTACGAGGAGACGCTGTCGGATGGTCGCATCATCAACATCTCGCATCGCCCATTGGCTCTGGGCGGCTGGGTCTCGATCTACGAGGACATCACCGAACAGCGCCGTGCCCAACAGGATCTCAAGGAGCAGCACCGTCGCTTCGACGCAGCACTTGCCAACATGTCGCAAGGCTTGCTGATGTACGACGCCGACGGCAAGATGATCGTGCGCAACGGGCGTTTTCTGGAACTCTACAACGTCACCGCGGCGGACTTCCCGCTTGGAACGACGCACCGCGACGCGCTCGAACGATTGCTGGAACTCGGCATCTATACGAAGATCGACGTCGACAGCGAAGTCGCCAAGACCGAAGCCTGCCTGGTGGCGAAAAAAATGCATTCCGCGTATCGGCATCTTACCGACGGCAGGACGGTTCTGGTCACCCGCCAGCCGATGAGCGGCGGCGGTTGGGTGGCGACCTTCGACGATGTCACCGAGCGCCGCCGTACCGAAGACCGCATGACCCATCTTGCGCATCACGATATGCTGACCGGACTGCCCAACCGCTCGATGTTTCGCGAACGGCTCGACCTTGCGCTAGAGGACACGGCGGCCACGCCGTTGGCGATTTTCTCGCTCGATCTCGATCGCTTCAAGGTGGTCAACGACACTTGGGGACATCCGGCCGGCGACTGGCTGTTGAAGGGCGTGGCCGAGCGGCTGCAGCGTTGCCTGCGCGGTGAAACGGACGTCGTCGCTCGCTTCGGCGGCGACGAATTCGTCATCATCCAGTTCAATTTCAAGGGCATTGCCGATGCCGAAAAACTGGCGAAGCGTATCATCGAGGCGATCGCAAAACCGTTTCGCGACAAGAGCCGCGACATACATGTCGGCATCAGCCTCGGCATCGCCGTTTTCCCCGACGATGGCGGCGACGCCGATACGCTGCTGAAAAACGCCGATACGGCGCTCTATCGGGCGAAGAGCGAAGGGCGCAACCTCTATCGCTTCTTCGAACCCGGAATGGACGCCATGGTACAGGCACGGCGCGCACTCGAGATCGACCTCGAGACAGCGCTGCCGCGCCAGGAATTCGATCTGGATTTCCAGCCCATCATGAACATCGCCTCCGGCGAGATCGTCGGCGCCGAAGCCTTGATGCGCTGGCATTCCCCGACGCGCGGCACCGTGGCGCCGGACAACTTCATTCCGGTCGCCGAAGAAACCGGAATGATCGTGCCGCTTGGCGAGTGGGCGCTGAGGAAGGCTTGCACGGCGGCGGCAAGCTGGCCTGCTGGCCTGCGCATCGCGGTCAATGTCTCGGCCGTGCAGCTCAAAAGCGGCAGCTTTGCCCGCAACGTCATCTCGGCTCTGGCCTTTTCCGGCGTACCCGCCGGCCGGCTGGAACTGGAAATCACCGAAACCGTGCTGATGG
>NZ_RZQG01000369.1:0-5615 GCF_003998635.1 Mesorhizobium sp. M7D.F.Ca.US.004.03.1.1 | reverse complement strand
ACATCGGCAGCGTGAATTCACGGAAATGCCGGATGCGATCGGAGGCCGGCTGGTACTTATGCACCTGCCGGTCGATTTCGAGAAAGCCTGTTACCTTGCCCATAGTCCAGTTCCTGCTGTCCAGATGGTGCGGTTTTCGCCGCACCCGTTAACCTCTTGAGGCAGCCATGGCAACCTTGCGCCC
Organism: Mesorhizobium sp. M7D.F.Ca.US.004.03.1.1; assembly: GCF_003998635.1. Taxonomy (NCBI): domain Bacteria; kingdom Pseudomonadati; phylum Pseudomonadota; class Alphaproteobacteria; order Hyphomicrobiales; family Phyllobacteriaceae; genus Mesorhizobium; species Mesorhizobium sp. M7D.F.Ca.US.004.03.1.1. The sequence goes on along the minus strand of NZ_RZQG01000369.1, from coordinate 5,431 downwards.
GAGGTCAAACTGTCGATGAAGATAGGCCGGGAAGCCTGGGCACCCCGGCAATTGCAAAAGCCTATTCCGCCGCGACGCCCATGCGCATGCGTTCCATCTCGATCAAAGCGCGGCGGTATTCGACCGGCATGATCTTGCGGAACTTCGGCCGGAACGTCGTCCAGTCGTCGAGAATCTCGCGACCACGTACCGATCCGGTGTAATGCACATGGTTCGAGATCAGCTGGTAGAGCCGCTCCTCGTCATGGCTGGTCATGTCGCCGGAGACGTCGACGCGGCCCTTGTGGTCGAGGTCGCCGCCATGGTGCAACAATCTCTCCATCAAATCGTCTTCTTCCGGAACCGGTTCCAGCTCGACCATCGCCATGTTGCAGCGCTCGGCGAAATCGCCCGCCTCGTCGAGTACATAGGCCACGCCGCCCGACATGCCGGCGGCGAAGTTGCGGCCGGTCTTGCCGATGACGACGACGATGCCGCCGGTCATGTACTCGCAGCCATGATCGCCAACGCCTTCGACGACGGCGGCCACGCCCGAGTTGCGCACGGCGAAACGTTCGCCGGCGACGCCGGCGAAGTAGGCCTCACCCTCGGTCGCGCCATAGAGCACCGTATTGCCGACGATGATGGACTCCGCCGCGACGATCTTGGCCTCTTCCGGCGGCCGGATGACGATGCGCCCGCCCGACAGGCCCTTGCCTACATAGTCGTTGCCAGCGCCGACAAGCTCGAACGAGATGCCGCGCGCCAGGAACGCACCAAAGGACTGGCCGGCGGTGCCGGTCAACTTCACCGAGATCGTATCCTCGCGCAGGCCCTTGTGCTTGAAGCGCTTGGCCACTTCGCCCGACAGCATGGCGCCGGTGGAGCGGTCGACATTGCGGATGTCGACCTCGATCTTGACCGGTTGCTTGCTTTCGAGCGCCGGCTTTGCCAGTTCGATCAGCTTGCGGTCGAGCACGTCGTCGATCGGGTGCTTCTGCCGCTCGGTCCAGTGCACCGCTTCATGCGGCGCATCCGGCTTGAAGAACATCTTGGAGAAATCGAGCCCGCGCGCCTTCCAGTGCACGATCAGGTCGCGCTTTTCCAAGAGATCGGTGTCGCCGATGATCTGGTCGATATGGGTGTAACCCATCTCGGCAAGCAGACCGCGAACCTCTTCCGCCACGTAGAAGAAGAAGTTGATGACATGCTCGGGCGTACCCTTGAAGCGCTTGCGCAGCACCGGATCCTGCGTCGCAACGCCGACCGGGCAGGTGTTGAGATGGCACTTGCGCATCATGATGCAGCCGGCCGCGATCAGCGGCGCGGTCGAGAAGCCGAACTCGTCGGCGCCGAGCAGCGCACCTATGATGACGTCGCGGCCGGTGCGCAAGCCGCCATCGACCTGCAGCGCAACGCGCGACCGCAAGCCGTTCAGCACCAGCGTCTGGTGCGTCTCCGCAAGGCCCATTTCCCACGGGCTGCCGGCATGCTTGAGCGAGGTCAGCGGCGAAGCACCGGTGCCGCCATCATAGCCCGAGATGGTGATGTGGTCGGCGCGTGCCTTGGCGACGCCCGCCGCAACCGTGCCGACACCGACTTCCGACACCAGCTTGACCGACACGTCGGCCGCCGGATTGACGTTCTTCAGATCGTAGATCAGCTGCGCCAGATCCTCGATCGAATAGATGTCGTGGTGCGGCGGCGGCGAGATCAGGCCGACGCCCGGCGTCGAATGCCGGACCTTGGCGATGGTCGCGTCGACCTTGTGGCCGGGCAGCTGGCCGCCCTCGCCGGGCTTGGCACCCTGCGCCACCTTGATCTGCATCATGTCGGAATTGACCAGGTATTCGGCCGTGACGCCGAAGCGCCCAGAGGCGATCTGCTTGATCGCCGAGCGTTCCGGGTTCTTGCCGCCGCCGGGCAGAGGCAGATAGCGGTCGGCCTCTTCGCCGCCCTCGCCGGTGTTCGACTTGCCGCCAATCTGGTTCATCGCGCGCGCCAGTGTGGTGTGCGCTTCGCGTGAGATCGAGCCGAACGACATCGCCCCGGTCGAGAACCGCTTGACTATGTCGGCCGCCGACATGACGTCGTCGAGCGCGACCTTCTCGCGGCCGGTTTCCTCAGCCAGCTTGAGCCTGAACAGGCCACGAATGGTCTGGGCGCGCGCCGTCTCGCTGTCGATCTGGGCGGAATAGTCCTTGAACGTTTCCCACGATCCCTGGCGCACGGCATGCTGCAAGGTGGCGACCGCATCGGGCGACCAGATATGCGCCTCGCCGCGCATGCGGAACATGTATTCGCCGCCGACCTCCAGGCTGTTGCGCAGCACAGGGTCGTTGCCGAAACCGTCATTGTGGCGGCTGAGCGTCTCCGTCGCGATCTCGTCCAGCCCGACGCCTTCGATGAGCGTCGCGGTGCCGGTGAAATATTGCTGCACGAAATCGGTCTTCAGCCCGATCGCATCGAAAATCTGCGCGCCGCAATAGGACTGGTAGGTCGAGATGCCCATCTTGGACATCACCTTGAGAATGCCCTTGCCGATCGACTTGATGTAGCGCGAGACGACTTCGTAAGCGTCCACCTCTTTCGGCAGTTCGCCGCGCTTGTGCATGTCGAGCAGCGTGTCGAAGGCGAGGTAAGGGTTGATCGCCTCGGCGCCATAGCCGGCAAGACAGCAGAAATGATGCACTTCGCGCGGCTCGCCGGATTCGACGACGAGGCCGACCGAGGTGCGCAGCCCCTTGCGGATCAGGTGATGATGCACTGCCGCCGTCGCGAGCAGCGCCGGGATGGCAATGCGGTCCGGCCCAACCTGGCGGTCGGACAGGATGATGATGTTGTAACCGCCGGCGACCGCCGCCTCCGCCCGCTCGCACAGGCGGTCGATGGCGCCCTGCATGCCTGCGGCCCCTTCGGCGGAGCCATAGGTGATGTCGATCGTCTTGGTGTCGAAGCGGTCCTCGGTGTGGCCGATGGAACGGATCTTTTCGAGATCGCCATTGGTCAGGATAGGCTGGCGCACCTCAAGCCGCTTGCGGCGCGAATTGCCGACCAGGTCGAAGATGTTTGGCCGCGGCCCGATGAAGGACACCAGGCTCATCACCAGCTCCTCGCGGATCGGATCGATCGGCGGGTTGGTGACCTGGGCGAAGTTCTGCTTGAAATATGTGTAGAGCAGCTTCGACTTGTCCGACATCGCCGAGATCGGCGTGTCGGTGCCCATCGAGCCCACCGCTTCCTGGCCCGTCGTCGCCATCGGCGACATCAAGAGCTTGGTGTCTTCCTGGCTGTAGCCGAACGCCTGCTGGCGATCGAGCAGGCTGACATCCTTGCGCAGCGCGCGTGGTTCGACCGGCTTCAGATCTTCTAGGATGAGCTGCGTGTTGGCGAGCCAGGTCTTGTAGGGATGCTTGGTCGCGATCTCCGACTTGAGCTCCTCGTCGGAGACGATGCGCCCCTTCTCCAGGTCGATCAGAAGCATCCGGCCGGGCTGCAGCCGCCACTTCTTGACGATCTTCTCCTCCGGCACCGGCAGCACGCCGGCCTCCGAGGCCATGATGACGCGGTCGTCGTCGGTGACGATATAGCGCGCCGGGCGCAGTCCGTTGCGGTCGAGCGTGGCGCCGATCTGGCGGCCATCAGTGAAGACCACCGCCGCCGGTCCATCCCACGGCTCCATAAGTGCTGCATGGTATTCGTAGAACGCCTTGCGATCGGCATCCATGAGCTTGTTGCCGGCCCAGGCTTCCGGGATCAGCATCATCATGGCGTGGCTGAGGCTGTACCCGCCCTGGAACAGGAACTCGAGCGCATTGTCGAAGCAGGCGGTGTCGGACTGACCGTCGTAGGAAATTGGCCAAAGCTTCGAGATGTTGTTGCCGAACAATTCGGAATCGACCGAAGCCTGCCGCGCCGCCATCCAGTTGTTGTTGCCGCGCACGGTGTTGATCTCGCCATTGTGGGCGACCATGCGGTAGGGATGCGCCAGCTTCCACGACGGAAACGTGTTGGTCGAGAAGCGCTGGTGGACGAGAATCAGCGCGGTTTCGAAGCGCGGATCGATCAGGTCCTTGTAGTAGGCACCGACCTGATAGGCCAGGAACATGCCCTTGTAGACGATGGTGCGCGCCGACAGCGACACGCAATAGGCGCCGATGTCCTTGTTGTCGTTCTCGGCATAGATGCGACCCGATATGACCTTGCGCAGCAGATAGAGCCTGGCCTCATACTCCTCGTCATCGGTAATGTCTGGCGTGCGGCCGATGAATATCTGCCGATGGGACGGCTCGGATGCCACGATGTCAGGCGCCTTCGACAGCGACGAATTGTCGACGGGCACGTCACGGAAACCGATGAGCGGAAGCCCCTCGGATTGCGCCGATTCGGCAATGATGTCCTCGATATGGGCGCGGAGCGCCGCGTCCTGCGGCATGAACCAGTGTCCGACGCCGTACTGACCCACCGGCGGCAGGTCGATGCCCTGGGCTGCCATCTCTTCGCGGAAGAAACGGTCGGGAAGCTGCACCAGCACGCCGGCGCCATCGCCGACCAGCGGATCGGCGCCGACGGCGCCGCGATGCGTCAGGTTTTCGAGCACGGCCAGCCCGTCCTTGACGATCTGATGCGACTTCACGCCCTTCATGTTGACGATGAAGCCGACGCCGCAGGCGTCATGCTCGTTGCGCGGATCGTAAAGGCCCTGGGCGGAAAAGCCGTTGGCGGTTCGGCCGATATTGGATCGCAAGGTGTTTTTGACGGTTGCCGCTTTCGTCTGCGCGGCCTGGCCGTTCGTCGCAGAGTGCGTCATGTCCGTCATCTCCTGTCCTCCATTCCAGCCCTTCGGGCGCTGGTTTGCCTCGGCAAGCACTTGGCTCACCCTGATCCTTGCGGCACGTCTTGCGAAATCCTTGCCGAACCAGGCGACTTTCCGCATGGTTCGTATTCGTACAGGCCAGAGGTATTCCTACTGGCAACAGTCTGGCCGTCCACCTGTCGCTCGCGGCAACAGCCGGAGAGGCCCAAATGATACGCCAATCCGGCTTGTTTTGTGCGACAAAATAAGACAGCACTACTGTCCTAAATTTTTATGACAGAAATCCCGGACGCACACAAGACCGATTCACAAAAAACTTGGGCCTTTCGCGACAGAAAATGTCGTGAAGTTGAGGAAGAACGTAAGCTTCAGTCGCAGGCCTCTTCCTTGCCGGCTGGCTGGCTTTACCGATTTTCCTGCGCCTGCCCCCTTGCGATCAGCACGTGAAACCGGTCAACTTCCGGCTGATTTCCCCAGAACCCCGATTTCCCAAGACATAGGCAGAATGCATGTTCTTCGCTTCCGACAACTGGGCAGGCGCCCATCCCGATATCGTTGCCGGCCTGTCGGCCGCGGCCGGCGGCTTTTCCACTGCCTATGGCGACGGTGCGCTCGACCAGGCCGTCTATCAGCGCT
>NZ_RZQG01000368.1:0-5637 GCF_003998635.1 Mesorhizobium sp. M7D.F.Ca.US.004.03.1.1 | reverse complement strand
AGCGTAAGCCGCGGCGCGACAACGACAGGATGCGGCCACAATGGCCGCGGCGGTCCAGTTCGGCGACCATGTCGGCCGAGGTCAAGCCAGAGCCGACGATCAACACCGACGCGTCCGGACCGATCCCGGCAAGTGCTGATGGCGCGTACGGATCGGCGATGAAACCCGGCGCTTCCGCCAGGTGGATCAACGCGGCTGGAATCGCGGGCTGCGGGTGCGTCGCCGCCAGGACGACGATGTCGGCGCCAATTGGCCCACTGGGCGTGTGCACGGTCCAGCCCGCGCCACTGGCATCGCGCGTCACGCGTGTGGCGGAACCTTCAACATGATGGACAACGCCGGAATTGAGATAGGGCGCCAGATGCTCGGCGACATAGCGACCGAACACGCGCCGGCGTGGATAGGCGTCGCCATTCTTCCAGATGGCGTCGGCGTCGCGCTCGAGTTCCCCACTGTCCGTCAACCAGCGTGCAAAGTGCTGCGTATCTTCCGGAGCCATGCTCATTCTTGTCGCTGGGACATTGACCCGATGCGCAGGTTCCTTGCTGGAGTAGGCAAGGCCGCCGCCAAGCAACGGTCGCGGCTCGATCACGGAAATCGACAGGTGCGCCGGTCGATGTGACCACGCCAGGTGCCAAGCCACCGCCGCGCCGGAAAAACCGCCGCCGATTATGGCGACGCGCAACCGACGGGCCGGAGGGAGCGCGTTCACGAGGCGCTGGCGAGCGACTTTGGCCGGTGGTCGCCGGCGATGGTCTCGCCGAACGGACCGGTGTTGACGGACGAAGCGGCGGCTTTGACCGGATGATCGGTCGGCAGTTTCGGCAGCACCAGCTCGCCGAAACGATAGGCTTCTTCCAGATGCGGGTAGCCGGACAGGATGAAGGTATCGATGCCGAGGCGCCGGTATTCGTCGATGCGCTCGGCGATCGTGTCGGGGTCACCGACAAGGGCAGTGCCGGCACCGCCGCGCACCAGGCCGACGCCGGCCCACAAATTGGGTGCGATCTCGAGCTTGGCGCGATTGCCGCCGTGCAGCGCGCTCATCCGCGCCTGGCCGACCGAATCCATGCGGGCAAAGACCTTCTGTGCCGAGGCTATCGTCGCGTCGTCGAGCCGGCTGATCAGCCTGTCGGCGGCGGCCCAGGCCTCCTCGGTCGTTTCACGCGCGATGACATGCAGGCGAATGCCGAAAGAGAGTTTGCGGCCAGCCTTCTCAGCCAGTTCGCGCACGCCATCCAGCTTGCGCTCGACATCGGCCGGAGGCTCGCCCCAGCTCAGATATTTATCGATCTCCTGCGCCGCCACCGCGGATCCGGCGTCGGACGAGCCGCCGAAATAGAGCGGCGGATAGGGCGTCTGCACCGGCGGAAACAGCAGCCGGCCATCCTCGATGCGGAAATGCTTGCCCTCGTGCTCGACCGTCTCGCCGCTCAGCACCCGCTTGTAGATCCGCAGGAACTCCTGCGTCACCTCGTAGCGCTCGGCGTGCGACAGGAAGATGCCGTCGCCCTTGTTCTCCAGCGGATCGCCGCCGGTGACCACATTGATCAGCAGGCGCCCATTGGAGATGCGATCCAGCGTCGCCGTCATGCGCGCGGCCAGCGTCGGCGATTGCAGGCCCGGCCGCACGGCGACGAGGAAACGCAAGTGCTCGGTCAGCGGCACCAATGCCGATGCGATCACCCAGGAATCCTCGCATGCCCGGCCGGTTGGCAGCAGCACGCCGTAGTAACCTAGCGTGTCGGCAGCCTTCGCCACTTGCGTCAGATAGGGCAGATCGACGGCCCTGCCGCCTTCTGTCGTGCCGAGATAGCGGCTGTCGCCATGTGTCGGCAGGAACCAGAGCACCTTGATGCGTTCTGGCACATCCCGGCTCATGGCCTTTCTCCTGCTGCCTGGCGGAGGCGGCCGGATATCCCTGCTTTGGCGAAGGGCGAGCGCAAAAGATTAGGCATGGCGTGGTCCTGTCCGGGTGGAAACCAGATCGCCAGTGCAGATTGCTTATTCCACAAATTCTGTAGAGTTAGTTTATTCCAAATCCGCTGACGGAATTAGAAATTCTCTCCATCCGCCCGAACGCGAACTCACTGGCTGCCACGCCTTCCCTCGGGCGGCCAGGTCCCTCCCCCGGCGGCTGGCCTGTTGTCCTCGGCATCGGATTCCGTCAGTCACGGGCGAGTTGCAGGCCCGAGCCGCCCCTCGTATTAGAGGCTTTCTGATTTCATTCTAATCTGACCATTTCCGGTGACCTAAGCCACGGATTTCCCATGGACCTGGATCCTTCGACTCTCAATCGGGCTCATCCGCTCCGCGATCAGATCTATCACCAGATTCGCAACCTTATCGTCGTCGGACAGATGAGGCCCGGGGAAGTGATCAACGAGGTGGCCATCGCGGAAGCGCTCGGTGTTTCGCGTACCCCGGTGCGCGAAGCGGTCAAGCGCATCAGCGACGAGGGTCTGGTCAACATCCTGGCGCAGACCGGCATTTATGTCGCGCCGATCAGCCGGGCCGACCTGGAAGAAGCCTACGTCATCCGCCGGGCCCTGGAGATGGAAAGCGCCCGACGCGCGGCCGCCAAGTTCTCACCGGCAGCCGGCGAATTGCTGGAAGACAATATGGCGACGCACCGGCTTGCCATATCGCAGGGCAGATATGCCACCGCGATACAGCTCGACGATGTCTTTCACCGCACCATCGCCGAAATCTGCGGCCTGCCGATGATCTGGAGAGCAGTCGACATCTCCAAAGCGCAGATGGATCGCGGCCGCCATCTCGTCATTCCGAAGCCCGGCTATGGCGAACAGACGATCGAGCAGCATGAAGCCATCTTCGAGGCTTTGAGGCATCACGACGCCGAAGGCGCCGCGCAAGCGATGGAACGCCATCTCGAGACGTCGTTGCGCAACACGCTGGAAGTCGCAGCCGACCTCCTCGGTTAGCCTCAGGGCCCGCTGGTATTGTCGCGGGTCGGGCGGACGACCTATTACGGGAGTTGCCGTTCAGCCCGGCAACCGGCCGAGGCCAGCCGCAAAGCGCGCCACCATCGCAAGGCCGATCTCGCTGGGTCGCATCGCGGGAGCCCGGTCGTGTATCGGGATGCCGGTACGAGCGCCAAACAGCCGCTTGCCGTAGCAGATCAGGTTTTCGATGCCCTGCATGACGAAGACCGCTGCCGGCAGCATTCTTGCATAGTCGGCCTCGGCCGTTGCTTCGTCACCGGCCCGGAATGCATTGTAGGCGCGCACGGCGAGGTCGATGCCATCAGGCGCCAGGATCATGCCGCGGCAACCGATGCGGAAATTGTCGATCAGCTCCAGGCCGCCACGTCCGTTGAAAACCGGAATCCGGCCTTCGGTGCGTTCGATCAATCCGGCAATATCGGTGACCGGACCCTCACCCTTGATCAGCCTTATGTTGGGATGCAGCGTGACGAGTTCGCGGATTTCGTCCGATGACAGGCCGCGCCCGAAAAAGGCCGGCGCATTCTGGATCGCCACCGGCAGGTCGGTCGCCGCGGCGACGCGGCCGAAGAACCTGATGTATTCCGGCGCGCCATAGGAGCCGACAGCCGGCGGCTGCAGGATCACCCAATCCGCTCCCACGCTTTCAGCATGGCGAACCTGTGCGACCTGCTCGGCCACCGAAGAGCCGAAGACCGTGAAGGCAAGCGGCACTTTCCCGGCGGTGTCCTCAGCCGTCCAGTCCATGATCGTCCGGCGCTCGGCCTCGGTCAGCTTGGCGACTTCTGTTGCCAGGCCGAGTGCCGCCATGCCGTGCACGCCGCTCGCCAGGCAGATCTCGACCTGCCTGCGCATCGCCGCGCGGTCTAGTTTTTCGTCGCTGTCGAACAGCGCGTAGAGAATAGCGTGAATGCCGTGGAAATCATCAGGCTGGAAATTGGGCACGCCGGTCGGCCTCAATGGCTTTCGCGCGGGATGGTGTGGCCACGGCTTCCGACGAGAAAGTCGAGGTCGGCGCCGCGATCCGCCTGCAGGACATGGTCGACGTAAAGTCCCTGATAGCCGCCGCGCATCGCCGGTTCCGGCGGAGCCCAGGATGTCCGCCGCTTTGCGAGTTCCTGTTCGGACACGTCGAGATGCAATTTCCGCGCTTCGACATCAAGCTCGATCATGTCGCCGCTGCGGACCAGCGCCAGCGGGCCGCCGATGGCGGCTTCGGGTGCGGCATGCAGAACGACGGTGCCGAAGGCAGTGCCGGACATGCGGGCATCGGAGATGCGGATCATGTCGCGGACGCCTTGCTTCAGCAGCTTCTGGGGCAATGCCATGTTGCCGACCTCGGCCATCCCCGGATAGCCCTTGGGGCCGCAATTCTTCAGCACCATGATCGAGCCGTCGTCGATGTCGAGCAAGGGATCGTCGATGCGCGCCTTGTAGTCGTCGATGTCCTCGAAGACGACGGCGCGGCCGCGATGCTTCATCAGAGCTGGCGACGCGGCTGACGGCTTGATGATGGCGCCGTCGGGCGCCAGATTGCCACGCAGCACCGCGATACCGCCATTGGGCGTGAGCGCCTTGTCGCGCGGACGGATCACCTCGGGATTGTAGTTTTGGGCATCCGCGATGTTGTCGCGCACGGTCTTGCCGGTGATGGTCAGCACGTCGAGATCGAGCAGATCGCCGATCTCCCTCATGACCGCCGGAATGCCGCCTGCGTAGCAGAAATCCTCCATCAGGAAGCGGCCTGACGGCATCAGGTCGAGGATGGTTGGCACATCGCGGCCATATCTGTCCCAATCGTCCAGCGTCAGCTCGGTGCCGACGCGACCGGCGATCGCCAGCAGATGCACGACCGCGTTGGTCGAGCCGCCGATGGCGCCATTGACGCGGATGGCGTTGGCGAAGGCTTCTTTCTGGAGGATCGCCGACGGGCGCAGATCTTCGTTGACCATCTCGACGATGCGCCGCCCCGTCATGCGAGCAATGCGGCTGCGGCGCGCGTCGACGGCGGGATAGGCTGCGTTGCCGGGCAGCGCCAGGCCCAGCGCCTCGACCATCGAGGCCATTGTCGAGGCGGTGCCCATGGTCATGCAATGGCCGGGCGAGCGCGACATGGCGCTCTCGGCATTGGCGAAATCCTGTTCGCTCATCACGCCGGCGCGGACATCCTCGGAGAATTTCCAGACATCGGTGCCGGAACCGATCTCGCGGCCCTGGAAGCGGCCATTGAGCATCGGCCCGCCGGAAATGACGATCGACGGCAGGTCGCAGGAGGCCGCGCCCATGACCAGCGACGGCGTGGTCTTGTCGCAGCCGGCCATCAGCACGACGCCGTCCATCGGGTTGCCGCGGATCGCCTCCTCGACATCCATCGAGGCGAGGTTGCGAAACAGCATCGCCGTCGGGCGCAGATTGGACTCGCCGCAGGAGAAGACCGGAAATTCCAGCGGCAAGCCGCCGGCCTCCAGCACGCCTGCCTTGATGTGCTCGATCAGGCCACGGAAATGCACGTGGCAAGGCGTGAATTCGGAGAAGGTGTTGCAGATGCCGATCACCGGGCGGCCGTCGAAAGCGTCGTCGGGCAGGCCGTTGTTCTTCATCCAGCTGCGGTGGATGAAGGCATCCTTGCCTTGGCCGCCGAACCAGTGCTGCGATCGTCTCTTGGTCATGG
>NZ_RZQG01000367.1:0-5653 GCF_003998635.1 Mesorhizobium sp. M7D.F.Ca.US.004.03.1.1 | reverse complement strand
GCAGAGCGCGAAGGCGGATGTCTCGCCGCCCTTGACCATGCTGGCGGCGGTCAGCGCCACGTCATAGGACGACTTGATCGCGGCCCATGTGCCTTCGACGAAGGTGGCGCCGGCATCGAAGGAATAATAGCCGAGCAGCGCGTCGACGCGCTTTGGCGGTACGTCGCCGCGCAGGCCGCGCGTCGGCCAGGTGAAGGGCATCGCCGTGCCCGTGAGGCCAGCTTCCACCCACTGCGGCCAGACCGTTGGCAGGAAGTCGATGTAGTCAGATTTGTGGATGCGCTTGGCGGCGGCGAGATCATGCTCGAGCGGCAGGACGATCGGCCCTAACTTCTCGCTTTCGACCCGCGCCTTGATGAACTCGGCTCGCGAGGGCTTCTCGAAACCCGGCACGATCGCGCTCGTGACCAGTTCCATCTGGCCGGCATGGCCAGCATGAAGCGGCGAATAGACAGTCTTCATAGAATTCCTCTCGAAATGCGAAATCAGTCAAGGTTGAGATAGGGGGTCACCAGAGCGAGCCACATTCTTTCCACATCGTCCTCGATGAGGTCGTATGTCCTGCGGTCTCTTTTCAGCCCCACAAGCCGGCAGGCGTGCCCGACGTCCATCATCAGCACGCCGAGCCGGCTGGCGATCTTGTCTTCAAGCGCCGGGTTCACATGCTGCAGCCATGCGGCGTAGAGCGCGATGATCTGCTCGTCATATTCGTTCTGGATCGGCCTGAGGTCGGCGTTGCCTGAAATAGCCTCGATCACCGGCATCAAGCTGGCGTTTTCGAGGTAGAGCCGGGAGGTGTCGATGAAGAGCTTGCGCACTTCCTGCCGAAACTCTTCGCGGTTGGTGGGCGGGGGGACCCTGATGCGCTTCGCGATCACCTCGGGAAAGGATGACAACCAGCGCCGGGCGAGGTCCAGAAGAATGGCTTCCTTGTTGGGAAAGTACTGGTAGACCGAACCAACCGACAAGCCTGCGCGCTGCGCAATAGCTAGCGTCGTCGGCGTCCTGGTTCCTTGCTCCCGGGTCAAGATCAGCGCCGCGTCGAGAATCCTGTCGACCACCTTGCTCGACCGTTGTTGCCGCGGCTGCTTGCGCGGTTCGAGCGCTATCCTGGTTTTGCGGTCGAGACTGCGCTTCACTGCTTGATGTCCTCGTTCCCCGCCAGGTCTCAACACAGGTGCAGGGTGCTGTCCACAATACATTCCATATTCCGCATGTTGACAAACGCGAATAATCAGTCGCATTCTTTATCCACGCTGCCTTCAGGGATGACAAGGGGAATTTCGAAGACAGCGCACTGGCTCCTTTTCGTCCCATGGCGCTGCTCCGGTGGAGTGGCAGGTCGTTGGACAAGAGGGTTGTCAGTGTCAGTCAGTCGTCAAAAGCGCGGAGTCGCGATGTCTGTCACGGGTGCGGGTCATAATGCGGATCTGATCGTCATCAACGGTCGTGTTCAGACCATGGACGATGACAATCCCGCTGCCGAGGCCGTTGCCGTCAAGGACGGCGCCATCATCGCCATTGGCAGCCGCGCCTCCATCGAAGAGCTCAAGGGACCGGCCACCAAGGTGATCGACGCCAAGGGCGGTTCTGTCGTGCCGGGCTTCATCGAAGCCCACATGCACCTGTTTTCGGGTGGGGCTGAACTTGCCCACCTTCAGCTCACGGGTATTCACGGCTTTGAGGCGCTGCAAAAGGCGATCCGCGATTATGCGCCGACGCGGCCCGATGCGAAGATGCTGGTCGGGCAGGGCGTCGACTACACCGTGCTCGGCAGCGAGCGGGTGACGCGCCACCATCTCGATGCCATTTTGCCCGATCGCCCGTTCTGCATGGCCGCGCCCGACCATCACACCATGTGGGCCAACACCAAGGCGCTGGAAATGGCGAGCATCCTGCAGGGGCGCACGCTTGGTCCGGGCAATGAGATCGTCATGGGTGATGATGGTCTGGCCGCAGGCGAATTGCGCGAAGGCGAGGCCTTTGGCCCTGTGCTCGACCTTGCCGGCGAAAGCCGGGTGCGGCTGGGGCTGTCGACAGGCGGCGAGCCGGACCCGATGCCGACAGCGGCGGAGCGGGACGCCGACCGCGACATCATGCGGCGCGGGCTCGCCTGGTGCGCTCGCCACGGCATCACTTCGATCCAGAACATGGACGGCAACCTGTATCAGCTCGAGCTGCTGGCCGAGATCGAGGCCGAGGAAGGCTTGCCTTGCCGCGTCCAGATACCGTTCCACTACAAGAATTTCATGACGCTCGACATGCTCGACAAGGCATCAACGATGACCGAACGCTACAACAGCGAATGGCTGTCGTCGGGCATGGTCAAGGTGTTTTACGATGGCGTGCTCGATTCCTGGACGGCTGTCATGGTCGAGCCCTATGCCGACCGGCCCGACTGGGTGGGCGAGCCTCTGTTCACGCCGCAACAATTCATCGATCTGGCCGTCGCGGTCGACAAGCGTGGGCTGCAGATCGCCGTGCATTCGATCGGCGACGGCGCCGTACGCGCGGTGCTCGACGGTTACGAGGCGGCGCAGAAGGCGAACGGCAAGCGCGACAGCCGTCACCGGGTAGAGCACATCGAGGTCACCACCATTTCGGACGTGCCGCGTTTCGCCGAACTCGGCGTCATCGCCTCCATGCAACCGCCGCATCCGCCCGGTGCCATGGATTTTCCGCTGGAGCCGACGGTGTCGCGCATCGGGCCGGCACGCTGGCCGCTGAGCTATGCGTGGCGGACCCTGAAGGATGCCGGCGCGCATGTCGTCTTCGCATCGGACTGGCCGGTGTCGCCGATCGATCCAATCCTGGGCATTCGGGCGGCAGTGTTGCGCAAACCGTGGGCAGACAGCGACCCGGACCAGAGCTTCTCGCTGCATGAAGCGCTCGCCGCATACACGGTCGAGGGCGCCTATGCCGAATTCACCGAGCACCGCAAGGGCACGCTAAAACCCGGCTACATGGCCGATCTTGTCGTTTTGTCGGCGGATATCGAGAAAACGCCCCCGGCCGATCTGCACAAGGTGCGGCCGGTGATGACGATCTGTGGCGGCAAGATCACCTACCAGGCCTGACAATGGCATGCGGCTTGCTAGCCGCAAATAACTGACTGAACTGTGATTCAATGCCGGGCTTGCCAACCTACCGGCCATGTGGTCACATCGAACAGGGGAAGAGCTCCGCCAGCAAGAGCGGGGTCAACAGTGAGGCGTAATCGTGCCGGACAAACCGGATCGGAATGCGATTGAAGTAGTAAACGTCAGCAAAATTTTCGGGTCAGGTGAGGGGCAAGTCGCTGCCCTCGACACGGTCTCGGTATCCATCCGCGAGAACGAGTTCTTCACGCTGCTTGGCCCATCCGGCTGCGGAAAGACGACGCTGCTGCGGCTGATTGCCGGCTTCGACTTTCCGACCGACGGCGAGATCCTGCTCTATGGCCAGGACATTGCACCGCTGCCGCCCTTCAAGCGGCCGGTCAACACTGTCTTCCAGTCCTATGCGCTGTTCCCGCACATGACGGTCGCCGACAATATCGGCTTCGGTCTGAAGATGCTGGGCAGGCCGAAGGTCGAGATCGAGGCGCGTGTCGACGCGATGCTGAAACTCGTCCACATGCAGGAATTGAAGAACCGGCGCACCAGCCAGATCTCCGGCGGCCAGCAGCAGCGCGTGGCGCTGGCCCGGGCGCTCGCGCCGCAGCCGAAAGTGCTGCTGCTCGACGAGCCGCTGTCGGCGCTCGACTACAAGCTGCGCAAGGAAATGCAGATCGAGCTGAAGCGGCTGCAGCATGAGACCGGCATCACCTTCATCTTCGTCACCCACGACCAAGAAGAAGCGCTGACCATGTCGGATCGCATCGCGGTGATGTCGTCGGGCAACATCCTGCAGGTCGGCACGCCATGGGATGTCTATGACCACCCGGCGGAGCGGTTCGTCGCCGACTTCATCGGCGAGACGAACTTCCTGACCGGCACGGTCGAAAAGGCAGGCAATGGCCAGGCGCAGGTCGCCTTGCGCTCGGGTGCGAAGATCTGTGCGACCGCCGCCGTGGACTTCCGCGCCGGCAGCAATGCAACGCTGATGGTCCGGCCTGAACATGCGAAGCTCGTCAAAGGTCGTGGCGATCTGAGCGGCACGATCGAGAACATCGTCTATTTCGGCACCGACACGCATATCCATGTCCGGCTGGACGAAGGCGATGTCTTCATGGTGCGCCAGCAGAATTCGCGCAGCGCCGGCTGCGGTTTCGAAAACGGCACCAGGGTCGGCATTTCCATCGGCGATGACGCCGCCCAGTTGCTGAAGGACTAGGGCGATGGGAACCGCGAAAGAGGTCGCCGAACAGGCCGAACGTGACGATATCCGGTTGCGCTGGCTGCTTTCGGCCCCAGCGCTGCTGATCGTCTTCCTAGCGGCCCTTGGGCCGCTGTTGATCGTGGTCGTCTATTCCTTCCTGACGCCAGGCAATTACGGCGATGTGAAATGGCAGTTCTCGACCGACGCCTGGGTGAGCGTGCTGTTCGAGCGCGATGTCTTTGACGACACGCTGTCCTTCGCCACTGCGTATCTGTCGATCTTCTGGCGCTCGGTGTCGCTGTCGCTGGCAACCACTGTGCTGACCCTGATCCTGGGCTTTCCCACCGCCTATTTCATCGCCACGCGGCCGGATCACCGGCGCGACATCTGGCTGTTCCTGATCACCATACCGTTCTGGACGAACCTTCTGATCCGCACCTTCGCCATGCAGGAAGTGCTGCGCAATGACGGCATCATCAATTCAGCGCTGCAGCTGCTTGGCATCACCGACCATCCCGTCCAGCTCATGTACACCAATTTCGCCGTCCTGGCCGGCATGGTCTACGTCTTCCTGCCGCTGATGGTGCTGCCGCTCTACGCCAGCATGGAGAAGATCGATTTCCGCCTTGTCGAGGCGGGCTATGATCTCTACGCGACGCGGTTCGAGGTGTTGAGGCGCATCATCATCCCGCTGGTCACGCCGGGCATCGTCGCCGGCTCGATCCTCGTCTTCATTCCTTCGCTTGGCGCCTATGTGACGCCGCGCGTGCTGGGTGGCGGCACCAACCTGATGATCGGCAATTTGATCGAGCTGCAGTTCGGCCAGGGCCGAAACTGGCCGCTTGGCGCGGCGCTGTCGATCACCTTGATGGTGATCGTCATGGTGGCGCTGCTGTTTTATGTCCGCAACACGACCAGGTCGGATGGCGCCCATGGCTAAGCGCTTCGACGTCCGGCGGCAGAACGGCTTCGTCAGCCTGGCGATACTGTGCTTCTTCCTGCTCTACCTGCCGATCGCCACGCTGGTGGTCTACGCCTTCAACGACAACGATTCCCTGGCGATCTGGAAGGGCTTTTCGCTGCGCTGGTTCCATGTGGCCTGGAACAACGGGCTGGTGATCGAATCGTCGATCCGCTCGTTCCAGATCGCGGCCGTCGCTGCGCTGCTGGCGACGATCTCGGCGACCATGGCGGCACTGGCGACGACCCGGACCAAACCCTATCGCGGACTGACCTTCAAATACGCCTTCATCAACCAGCCGCTCATGGTGCCGGAGATCGTGACCGCGGTGGCGTTGCTGATCGTGTTTTCGCGCATCAAGATCTGGACCGGCTATTCCGGCCTCGGCTACCT
>NZ_RZQG01000366.1:0-5659 GCF_003998635.1 Mesorhizobium sp. M7D.F.Ca.US.004.03.1.1 | reverse complement strand
GACAAATACCGTTCGCAAGGACGATCTGGCGGGCATTTTCAGGCCGACGAAATACGCCAATGTCACCGTGCTGACGTCCGGAACGATTCCGCCGAATCCGGCCGACCTGCTGTCTTCGCAGAAGATGGCGCTGATCTTGACCAATCTCGGCAAACGCTTCGACCTGGTTATCATCGACGCCCCGCCGGTCGTCGGTCTTTCCGACGCACCAATCCTCAGCCGGCTTGCCGAAGGCACGTTGATGGTCGTTTCCACCAGCCAGGTCACGCGCAAATCAGCCAAGACGGCGGTCAAGCGTCTGCGCGCAGCCGGTGCGAATGTGATCGGAGCGGCGATGTCGAAATTTGCGGTCAACAAGTTCGACTACAACTACGCCTACAAATACATGAACCACCAGTACTACGACTATGGCGCGAGTACCCCGAAAATTGAGGGCAAAGTCGATGACGGAGCAGGCCAGCCCGCTCACGCGAAATCTCCGGCGTTCAGGCGTTTGGTTCGTCGCCTCCGTTCTGCTGTTGGCGGCTTCGTCGATCGGGCTAAGTCGGCTCCTTGAGACCGAAACGCCGGCCGTCTCGCTTGCGCTCGACCCGTTGAACATAGATGCCTTGATAGGTGAAATTACCGGTGAGCTGAACGAAACAGGCAGCGGTCCTGATCTCGACGTTTTGGCCGCCAAGGCGAGGGGCGCGCTTCGCTTCAATGTCGCGGACGCCCGGCTCTACAGCC
The DNA here is from genome assembly GCF_003998635.1 of Mesorhizobium sp. M7D.F.Ca.US.004.03.1.1. Taxonomy (NCBI): domain Bacteria; kingdom Pseudomonadati; phylum Pseudomonadota; class Alphaproteobacteria; order Hyphomicrobiales; family Phyllobacteriaceae; genus Mesorhizobium; species Mesorhizobium sp. M7D.F.Ca.US.004.03.1.1. The sequence goes on along the minus strand of NZ_RZQG01000366.1, from coordinate 4,930 downwards.
TGATCGGCGAGATCGAGTATCGACAAGGCGAGAAGGACGAGGCTTTTGAACTCTTCGATCAGTCCCGAAAGCTGTCCAAGACTGAGATCCATGCGCTTCAGCGGTCGATCGACCGCTCGATCGAGGTGGGCGATCTGTCAAAGGCTGTCGGCGAGATCGACACCTTGTTGCGCCGGTGGCCGGACCGGTTTCCAGTCATAGCCGCGGGCATGCCAGCCATTCTTTCAAATCCGGACGGATATCAGGCTGTCCTGGCAGCCATAAGGATCGAGGCACCGTGGAGAGCCAGTCTTTTCTCCGCCCTTGGTCAGGATCCGCGGGGCCTGCGCGCGGCAAACCAACTGCTGCTCGATCTTGCCGGGTCGGGTTCACCACCGACATCGAAGGAATTGTCTGCCGTGATCAACGGCTACATCAGGCAAAAGGAATACGAGGCGGCCTATCGGCTGTTCCTTTTCAGCCTGTCCGATCAGGAGCGGACGCTCGGCGGATACATTTTCAATGGCGGCTTTGAGCCGGTCCGCAGCGGCAAGCCATTCGATTGGCAGGTTCACGATCGGTCCGGTCTGGAAATTACCTTTGCCGGGTCGCGCGATATCGGTGAAAGCGACATCGGAGCGACCGTTCGATTTCTGAATACGCCGGTGAAGAACGCCGCGCTCCAGCAATATGTTGAACTGCCTCCCGGCTCCTACAGGATTTCCCTGATCGCCTCCGCGAGAAACCTGAAGCTGCCAAAGCAGTTGTTCTGGTCCATCAGATGCGCAGATCCGGCAAGCGAAATAGCCCGGTTCAATATTCCCGAAGGCACATTCAACCGGCAGGATTTGAGCCTGGATTTTGCGATCGGACCAAGCGCGTGTCCCATGCAATTGTTGCGGCTGGAAACAGCCGCCATCGCTGAGAGTTGGCGATTTCGATACGTCGGCACGTTGGTCATGCACAAACTGAGCATCGAAAGAGTTTCATCTTGAGAGAGCGGTCAACCCGGTCAACGGAGTGGGAAAAGTATCTGCTTGGGTCGGTTCTTTTCCTGTCGGTGCTGATTGGCGGCGGCACGGCGAGTGGCCTCTACACCGAAACGCTGATCGAGATTGCGGCGATTGTTTCGTCCGCGGCCGTCTTTTCAAGGCCAACGGGGCAGAGCATCCCCCGTTCGGTCCTGTGGTTGCTTGCTCTGGCCTTTGCTGTGTTCTGCTTTCAAATCGTGCCGCTGCCTGCAGCCCTGTTGAGCGGATTGCGGCCTGAAGTTTTGCTCGCGAGCCCATGGTTGGCGGGCGAAACCCGGCTACGCTTCGTCAGTGTCGGCGTGGGGCGCACGATCGAGTGTCTGTTGTATTTCGCTGCGGCGGCGGCATTTTTCCTGGGCGTCACCCGCTTGCGCCCGGATCAGGTCTACGGCCTTCTGCCCTTCTTTTTCATGGGTGTCATCTGCAACGGATTGGCCGCGGCGATCCAGTATTCACTCTCCGATACGGTTGCCATAGAAGGGTTGTTGCCGTTCACGATCAATGCGGGACTGTTTGCCAACCAGAATCATTTTTCAGCTTTGCTCTTCGTCTCCATTCCCTTCGTCGTCTACTACGGTCTGTTCCGCGGGCACCTTCTGTCCGGATCGCTCGGGCTGATATCGCTGTTGCTGCTGCTTCTGGCCGCCGGTTCGCGCGCCGGTATTCTGATAGGCTTGGCGATCACCATAATATCGGTTGTCTTTCTGTCGGCTCGCTCCAGGCTAGGTGGCTACGGCATCCTTGCGGTCTTCATCGGCCTTTCGCTCTACACGATAGGCGCGTGGACAAAGATCGATGCGGAGGTGGTTGATCCGGCCTTTGGGCGAGCCGAATTTGCCCGTACGACGATTGCGGGAATTGAAGAGAACTGGGCGACAGGAGTAGGTTTCGGCAGTTTTCCGAAGGTCTATCAGATTTACGAAAAGGGAGAGATGATCTTCAAGCCCTACGTGAATCACGCTCACAACGATTATCTGGAATTGGCACTGGAGGGTGGCGTTCCTGTTGTTTTTCTGGTCGCAGCTTACTTGATATTGCTTTTTGCGTCGTCCGTTAGGGCGCGGCGGGATCCGTTGCAGAAAGCGGCGTTTCTCTCAGTGTTGTTTCTTCTCGTTCATTCCCTGGTTGATTATCCCTTGCGAACGGCAGCGCTTGCAATGACCTTTGCGTTTATGAATGCCATCATCTTTCACAGAGGTTTTGCTGAACGGTTGAGCCAAAGAGGCGGCTCGACCGAGGCCCATCACTATGATGACCATCTGCTTGTTCCCGTCAGGCTGTCGGCCTTGGCAAGATGAGAGCAGTGGGGTCGCCTGGAATTGGCCATGGATTGGCGCCGGACGTGGTCCGGTCGTTTGTCGAATCCCGAGATTGACAAGCCATTGCATGGAACCTAAGCACGGACAGCTCGGGCCGGGGGGCTTAGGCATGTCAAGGAGAGCTTCTTGAAAGGAATTATCCTTGCTGGAGGCAGTGGAACGCGTCTTTATCCGCTAACATTAGCAATCTCTAAGCAGATTCTGCCGATATACGACAAGCCGATGATCTATTATCCCCTGAGCGTTTTGATGCTCGCGGGTATCCGCGAGATTCTGGTCATTTCAACGCCGCGTGACCTGCCGGTTTTTCGTGATCTGCTTGGTGATGGATCGGAGTTCGGGCTCGACCTGTCCTATGCCGAGCAACCGCAACCCAACGGGCTTGCGGAAGCCTTCATCATCGGTCGGGATTTTATCGGCAAGGACAGCGTGTCGATGATCCTGGGCGACAACATCTATTTCGGCGACGGGCTGTCGCAGCTTTGCCGCGCTGCTGCATCGCGTGAAAGTGGCGCTTCGGTATTTGCCTATCATGTCGAGGACCCCGAACGCTATGGCGTGGTGTCCTTCGACAAGGCCACCGGAACCGCGTTGACGATCGAGGAAAAGCCGCAAAACCCGAAATCGAACTGGGCCGTCACGGGCCTGTATTTTTATGACAACAATGTCGTCGACATCGCTTCGACTATCAGGCCTTCGGCGCGGGGCGAGCTTGAAATCACGGCAGTCAACAACGCCTATCTCGAGCGTGGCCAACTGCACGTGCACCGGTTGGGGCGCGGCTATGCCTGGCTCGACACCGGAACCCATGACAGCTTGAATGACGCTTCTTCCTTCGTGCGCACCATCGAGCATCGCCAGGGCATCAAGGTCGCCTGTCCGGAAGAAATCGCCTTCGAACAGGGCTGGCTGACGGCTGATGAGGTGCTGCAGCGCGCGGCTCGCCTGGGCAAGAACGAATACGCCGCCTATCTGCGCCGGCGTGTCGCCGATCTGTTGGAGGGCTAGGTGCTGGACGTTAGATTCCTTGGCATCGATGGTGTGCTGGAAATCATTCCGAAGCGACATGGCGACGCGCGCGGTTTTTTCGTGGAAACCTACAATGCCGAGCGCTTTGCGCAGGCCGGCATAGACTTGCTTTTCGTGCAGGACAATCATTCCTATTCCGCGGCGGCGGGTGTGTTGCGAGGGCTTCACTACCAGCTTGCGCCGCGGGCCCAGGACAAGCTGTTGCGCGTCATCCGTGGCAGCATTCTCGACGTTGCGGTCGACATTCGCCGCGGGTCGAAAACCTTTGGAAAATGGGTCGCTCTCGAAGTGTCGGCCGAAAAGGGCAACCAGATTCTGGTGCCGAAGGGCTTCGCGCACGGCTTCGTGACGCTCGTGCCCGACACCGAGGTCCTGTATAAGGTCACCGACACCTATTCACAGGCGCATGACCGGTCGATCCGCTTCGACGATCCCGCCATCGGTATCGAATGGCCGTCATCGGCCGGCGGGTTCCAGCTTTCTGACAAGGACCTGAAGGCGCCGCTGCTGGCCGCCGCCGAGGTGTTTGCTTGATGAGGACAGCGGCATGAATTTTCTGGTGACAGGCGGTGCTGGCTTCATCGGTTCGGCGGTGTGCCGGCATTTGTGTGCCAACCCGGCCTATCGGGTGACCAATCTCGACAAGCTCACCTATGCGGGCAATCTGGCCTCGCTGCGGCCGATCGAGAATGCGCACAATTACCGCTTCGCTCATGCCGATATCTGCGACGAGAGGGCGGTGCTCGACATCCTCCACCGGGACGATATCGACATCGTCATGAACCTTGCCGCCGAGAGCCATGTCGACCGCTCGATCGACGGGCCAGGCACGTTTATCGAGACCAACATCGTCGGCACCTACAAGATCCTGAATTCCGCGCTGGAATACTGGCGCGGCCTGCCAGAGGACAAGAAGAGCCGCTTTCGCTTCCATCATGTCTCGACCGATGAGGTGTTCGGCGATCTTCCTTTCGATGGCGGCATGTTCGTCGAGGAAACGCCCTACGCGCCGTCTTCGCCCTATTCCGCCTCGAAAGCGGCCTCGGACCATCTGGTGCGGGCCTGGCACGAAACCTATGGTCTGCCGGTTGTGCTTTCCAACTGTTCGAACAATTACGGACCCTATCACTTTCCCGAAAAGCTGATCCCGCTGGTCATCCTCAATGCGCTCGATGAAAAGCCGCTGCCGGTCTATGGCGCCGGCGCCAATGTGCGCGACTGGCTGTTCGTCGAGGATCACGCGCGCGCTCTGGAACTTGTCGCAACCAGGGGACAGCCGGGCGAGAGCTACAATGTCGGCGGCAATTCGGAGCGGACGAACCTGGGCGTCGTCGAGACGATCTGCGATCTGCTCGACATCAGGCGGCCGCGGGCAGGCGGCAAGAGCCATCGCGACCTGATCTCTTTCGTCACCGACCGCCCCGGTCATGACCGCCGTTATGCCATCGACGCATCGAAGATCAGCCGTGACCTCGGCTGGGCGCCCAACGAGAATTTCGACAGCGGCCTGGCCAAGACCGTCGACTGGTTCCTGGACAACAAATGGTGGTGGGGGCCGATCCGCGAGCAGCG
>NZ_RZQG01000365.1:0-5662 GCF_003998635.1 Mesorhizobium sp. M7D.F.Ca.US.004.03.1.1 | reverse complement strand
CCTACCTTACAGCCTTTCAGATGCTCACGCGCTATCGGCGCTTATCACCCGGCGATACGATTCTCGTTATCGGCGCATCAGGCTCGGTCGGTACGGCGCTACTCGATCTCTCGCGTCATCTTGGCCTCAAGGCAATCGGCACGTGTTCGGCGGCGAACCTCGCCGCGGTTGAGCGATTTGGCGGTAAAGCAGTCGACTATCGGGCTGGCGACTTCGTTGATGTGGTCCGCAAACTCACGACTGGGCGGATTGGCGGCGCCGGTGTCGATGCGGCATTCGATGCCATCGGAGGGGCGCATTTCAACCGGTCATTCGCCTGTCTCGCGCCGGGGGGCACCCTCATCGGCTACGGCTCCCAGACAATGGCGATCGGGCGCGAAAACTTGATCGCGGCGGGGCTAGGTTTGGCACGCCTGAAGCTATGGGGCGCATTGAGCTTCCTGTTCCGTGGCCGAACGGCGCTTTGGTACAGCATCACAGACCGCCGCTTGTCGCATCCTGAAGAGTTTAGGACTGACATGGCTGCCTTGTTCGAGTTGCTCCGCAACGGCGCCATTCATCCGATGGTTGTCGGTCGCGAACCACTAGCCGCGGCGAAAGATATCCACACACGTATCGACGCTGGCGGGTTCGGCGGCAAAATCGTCATGCTGCCCTGGCTGGCGACGCAGGTGGCTACCGACAAGTAACCGCTTCGCACTGCCAAAAGCCCCGCGCCAGCGCCTGTTGCTCCACCCGCCCATCAGGGCAAAGCCAATGCCTGAAACGAACTCAAAGATGGATAGAAACTGGGGGGCGACGTCAGCGCCCCAGTTCGAACAAACTTTGGGCCATGGGTCGAGCAAGACACGCTGACCAGCCCCACACCCTGTGTCCGTTGGCTTTAGTCGCTTGAACTTGTGTCATGGCTTGTGACATAGACGTGGCACAGGTCACCAGATCGGCGGGTATGGCGGAATTGGTAGACGCACCAGATTTAGGTTCTGGCGTGAAAACGTGGGGGTTCGAGTCCCTCTACCCGCACCACCCTTCGCTCTTCGAGCTTCGGGTGGCAGGCCACCTGAAGCTCTTTGCGCGAAGGAGTGTCCTCCGAAGCCTTGGCGAAAGAGGACCGGTCCAGGTTCGAACCCCATCCGCTCACGCGCACCACGGCCGCCGGCCGCGACCGTCCCGGCATCGGCGTCTACGCCTCGAACACCCTCCTCGTGAACCACGCGGCCAGCTGTGCCAGCTCCGGCCCCAGCACGCGATCGTCGCCGACTGGCGGCACAATATTTCTGATCTCATCGACGAAGGCCTGAAGCGCCGGCGGTGGCGCGCGTTCGGTGACGTGCAGCGCCTGGGAAGCGATCATCGCCAGCATCGCCATGGCGGCATCGACGCAGCGGCCGGCGGTCGCTTCCTTGGTCCATGCGAAGAACGCCGTCGTGGCGACATCGTCCTGTCCGGCGCCGGCCGACTCCGTTCCGGGAATGAAGGTGCGCTGCGCCGCCAGCTTGGCTTGCTCGAGATAGCCGGTGATCGCCATCGGCACATAGCCGACATTGCCGTGGCCGTCGCTGTCGGCTGAGTGCCGTCCGGCCATCAAGAGATCCGGCAGCAGCGACACCTTGCCGTTCAGGAGTTTTGAGGCGTGGCGATCGCAGAGCAGGCAGATGTCGGCCCATATCGCCGCCAGATCGTCCAGCGCCGGCGTCGCCATGGCATTGTGATAGCCGCCCGTGCTGATACAGCGCCCGAACGGATGCCCATCATCGGGCGGGATATAGACCGGATTGTCCGATATCGAGGCCAGCGACACGGTGGCCGCTTGCTCCGCCGTCGACAACGCTCGATGCGCCTGGCCGAGGACGCGCGGCACGATGCGGTAGCTGACCGGCGCCTGGTAGTTGCGTCGCCCATCGCCGGCGCCGACCAGAAATTCCCGCAACCCCTGCAGGGCCGCAGCTTCATGCTCATCGCCCCACAGCGCGTCGAGCGCCGCGTCATAATGTTCGAGCGGCGCGCGAAACGCCTCGATCGACAGCGCGAACACTTTTTGCGCCATGCGGATGCGGCGACGCGCCGCCAGCGCGGCATCAGCCACCAGAGCGGCAGCGCAGGGCGAGCCGTTGATCAGCGAGCCGCGTTCCTTTACCTCGAGGTCGAAGCGCGTCGTAAGCTCGGCAAACAGCGGATAGAGCGCAAGGATCTCGCCGGCGCCGCCCTGGCCCGAAGCCGGTACCGTTGGCATCGGCCGACCATCGAGCATTGCGGCAACGGCAAGCGCGATGCGCGGCGTGGTGGCGGCGTTGCCCTCGACGAAGTTCGTCAGGCGGGCAAGCACGATTGCCCGGACCACACGATCCGGCAAGGGATCGCCGAAGGAAGTGGCGGCGGCGAACGCCTTGATGCGCGCATGGCGGTCTCGCTCGTCAGGTTCGAGCTTGCGGCTCGCCAACTCCCCCATGGCGGTGGTGACGCCATAGATGACCGGCGGCGGATCGGTTTCAATGAGCTTGAGGAATGAGGCGCGGCATTCGGCAATGCGCTGCAGGGCCTTCTCGCCGATCGCCACCGTGTCCTTCTCCCAGGCGACGCGGAAAACAGTGTCGAGGTTAATGTCCTCACGCGTCGACAAGGTAACTGGCATGCTTCACACCACGGCAAACAAGGACATTAATAAAGCGGTTCCTCGAACAGCGTCTTGTCGCCGTCCACCAGCGCCTTGATCTGCGCGGTGCCGTCGCCGGCGAGCGCAAGGCGGATGCCGAACGGGCGCACCCGCATGTCGTTCTGGATCGCCATCCCCTCGCCTTCCGGCAGATAGAAGCGCTCGATGCCGTAGTCCGGCGCGATGGTCGCCCCTTCGCTGCGAAGATCCCAGCCCTCTGCGACGTGGCCTGATATATCGGCTTCGTCGGCAGCGGCCGGCATCGGCGCCTTGCCGAACCAGGCGGTCGTCGGCTGCCAATAGCCGTCGGCGCCCTTCTTGAGGCGGACGACAATCGAGGTGTCGTCGCTGGAAAGTTTGTCGGGCGGAATGTTGGCGATCATTTTCGCCGGTATGCGCGAAATCTCGTAGCCCAGGATAATATAGTCGCCGCGCAGGAGGTCGCGCGGATCGACGGGCTCGATCTTCAGCAGCACTTCCTTGCCGTTGCGCAGGATCGCCGCGCGGCCGGCGATGATCCAGCTCAGGAAGCCGATCTGGACAAGTGCCAGCACCAGCGCCGAGACAACAAGTCTTTTTCCGGTCATCATGCCGTGGCTCCCATGGCAACTGGGCCCTTCATGCGTTTTTCCACGCGGATGATGACCAGTGCAAGGATCCCGAGCAGCACCGCGGCGGCAAGGAAGAAGCCGGCCGTATCGAGCATCGATTGCAACGTCACCACATAGATGATGGCGAGTTCGAAGGCGAAGCCGGCATAGGCAAGCCAGCGCAAACCACGGCTCTCCCGTCCTGCCAGCACGATTGCCGCGACGATGCCGGCCAGCGCGACGACCGAAGCGATGGCGAAACCGCTGTTGTAGGTGCTCTCGCCAGCCAGTTCGAACTGGATCATGGCCAAGCCGGTGAGGAAGCCGAGCAGCGCGTGCAAGGGCAAGCGACCGCCGAGCTGCACGATCCTGTCAACCGTATCTGGCGCGAAGACCGAGGCCGCGAACAGCAGCGCCGACGCAACGACCAGCGGGATCGCCACCTGCAGCGTGTCGTGGTTGGTGACCAGCAGCACAAGATAGAACAGCACCGACAGGATGATCAGGTGCCGCGCCGGCTGGCTGCGGGTCCAGAACGAGACGGCAAACAGCACGATCGCCATGACGACGAAGGCATGCGGAAATTCGCTACGGCTGTAATAATCGAAGCCCTTCAGGAACAGCCAGGCATCGGCAATGCCGACCGAAGCCACGGTCAGCGGGTTCGAACGCAGCGCCACAGCCGCGAGTGCCGTGCCGGCACCCCAGGTGACCAGAGCCGACGCCTCGTCGCCGGACAGATGATACATCTGGCCGATCAGCGCGATCGACCCGCCGAAAGCCGCCGCCGCCACGATCCACAACGCCTCGCCGATCGCCGCATGGTCGCGCGTCTTCAACAGCGCGCCGCCGACATAGCCGCCAAGGATGACCGCAAAGAGTGCCAGGACGCGCGCCAGCCGCGGGATCGCGTCCCAGTTGGCGGCGACGAAAATCAGGATGGCGGCGCCGAACAGCAAGGCAGCCATCATCGCCAGGATCGAGCCGAAGCTGAGCGACTTGCGCTCGTTGGCCTCGACATCGCGCGCCAGGGAATCGGCAATGGTGGCGTCGATCAGGCCAGCCTGCTGCCAGCGCGCGATATCCGCCCTGACCCGCGACGAATAACTCGCCATCCCGCTTCTCCCCCAGTTTGGTCTTTTTTTCAGCCGATCCGGTCAAACCGTTGACGCGACGGCATTTTCCGATTCGGGTTTCTTTGTGTCAGGTCCGTGAACGCTCGTTAATGCTGCATTGCACAATTTGCATTGCTGCCATGCAGCCATAGCGCTTTTAAATCGATATGGGTCCGCCTATTTATGCTTCGTACACAAACGGAATGATCCGCAAGAAAGACGAAACGAGAACTACCATGAACCTGATCCGCAACTACCGCAACTGGCGCCGCTACAGGGACACCGTGTCCGAGCTGAGCCGCCTGAGCAACCGTGAACTGACCGACCTCGGCATCAGCCGCAGCGACATTCCTTACGTCGCTCGCAAGGCGGTCTAATTCTTCGGACCGCAAATGGTCCGAACCAGTTTTGAAAAAGAGAACGACAATGAACCTGATCCGCAACTATCGTAACTGGCGCGTTTATCGCGAGACGGTTACCGAGTTGGGTCGCCTTTCGAACCGCCAGCTGCATGACCTCGGTATCGTCCGCGACGAAATCAAGATCATCGCCCGCCAGGCGATCTAACCAGAATTTCGCCAGGGTCGACCTCCTCCCCGACCCTGACGGATCCGGTCAACCTTCACCTCCTCCCGAGGGTTGACCACCAAAACGGCGCCCGCCGCACCTCCTCCCGCGGCGGGCGTTGTTTCCCCGGGGCAAAACGAATTTTGCCCCAGAGGCTTCGCCCCTTGCAAAAAAAGCGAAAGAGTTTTCGTCAAAGCCGACCTCCTCCCCGGCGATGACGAGTAGGCCCGACCTTCACCTCCTCCCGAAGGTCGGCCACCAAAACGGCGCCCGCCGCACCTCCTCCCGCGGCGGGCGCTGTTTCCCCGGGGCAAAACGAATTTTGCCCTAGAGGCTTCGCCCCTTGTAAAAATGGCGAAAGAGTTTTCGCCAAAGCCGACCTCCTCCCCGGCGATGGCGAATATGGTCGGCCTTCACCTCCTCCCGAGGGTTGACCCCAAAAACGACACCCGCCGGACCTCCTCCCCCGGCGGGTGTTGTTGTTTTCAGGGGTTGATCCCCGAGCTGCTGTTTGCCCCGCACCACGCACGGCAATTGCAATCGCCGCACCAAGCGATTATTCCGGCGCTCATGAGCAAAAATCCCATCCACATCATCGGCGGCGGCCTCGCCGGCTCCGAAGCCGCCTGGCAGGCAGCGCAAGCTGGCGTTCCCGTCATCCTGCATGAAATGCGGCCTGTTCGCGGCACCGATGCCCACAAGACCAATAGCCTGGCCGAGCTGGTCTGCTCCAATTC
>NZ_RZQG01000364.1:0-5663 GCF_003998635.1 Mesorhizobium sp. M7D.F.Ca.US.004.03.1.1 | reverse complement strand
GTACTGATCACCGCGCAATGCGATCCGCTGTCGTCGGATGGCGAGGCCTATCGCGACCGCATCATCGCGGCAGGTGGCCGCGCCACCTGGTTCGAGGAACCGGGATTGGTGCACGGCTATCTCAGGGCCCGGCACACGGTCGGCCGAGCCCGCGTAAGCTTCACCCGGATCACTGAGGCGGTAGTCGCCCTTGGGCAGGGCGCCTGGCGCTGGTGAGCGATTTTCCCATCCTGTGAGTGAGACGACTACGCAGACATGATCGGATGCGGCCGGCGTAATGCAGGCGCAATGCTGGCGGTGCAGACCACCATGGGTTCGACCGACAGCAGGAAATCGCAGACATGATAAGGTTCGGAAGCGCGTTGGCGCTCATCATTTGCGCCGCGACGCTTAGCGCATGCGTCGACACGGAGGATTATCGCGACCGCCCCTGGCGCGAACACCACTGGCGGGATCGCGACCACCGACCCGACAGACCGTGGAGGCCGGACAGGCCGTGGCGCCCCGACAGGCCCGATCGTCCCGACAGACCGGATCGGCCAGATCGGCCCGATAGACCGGACTGGCCCGATAGGCCGGACCGCCCAGGGCGCCCCGATTGCGTCAGCGGGCCCGCAATTGATTGCGCGCCCCGGCCCGACGTACAACCCGGCGGACCGGACTGCGCTGATGGTCCTGCGACGAGGCCGTCGCCTGACTGTATCGAGCCGCGCCGACGGCATCGGCAGGATCCCTGATCGGCGGGGCATATGCGGCCTTTATAAATCAGGCCAAAACCTGCTCTCGAATTCCTATGCAGCCAGCGACTATGTAGTTCCGGGCCGCCGCCTGATTGGCGGCCGGAACGACGAACTGGCTTCAGACGAACATGAAATCACATTCAGTCTGGCTGACCTCCCGGGTTAGCCGCAGGATGCCGACGGAGTATTTCGTCCTGGCAAACCTCAGGGAACAGGGCGCGATCATCGGCCGGCTCGCTGGCCATCCGATCGCCGAGACGGTCGTCGATGCGAGTGGGCTGCAATACCATTTTGTCGGCGTTGCACCGCGCGACCGCAGCGGACGCTTTGACGTCGAGGCGCTGCGGACCGGCGAATGGATTGTCCAGCCGGGACTGGTCTATGCCGTTGACGGCAAAGCGACTTCCGTCCCGTCAAAGCCGCCACGGTGCGGACGTAGCCAGCACCGCGTTTGATTGCGCGACATCGGGGCTCCCGCTCAGGGCCAGCATCGCCTCCCGTATAGCTGTTTCGGTTTCAGGGCGAACAGCCGTCATCGGCAATCGGACGTCCGGGCTCAGCCCCAGCGCCAGACTCAAGGCATATTTGACCGGAACCGGATTGCTCTCCAGTTCGAGCGCCGCGATCAGCGGCCGCAAGCGGTGATGGATGGCGCGGGCGGTGTGGTGATCGCCTTGCTGGCACGCATCATGCATCTCGACGCACAGTCGCGGCGCGACGTTGGAGACCACGGAGATGGTTCCACGCCCGCCCATCGTGTTGAAGCCGAACGACGTTGCGTCGTGGCCGGACAGACAGATGAAACGGCGCCTCAGCACAGCGGGAAGCGAGGATAGCCGGCTCACATCGCCCGTAGCATCCTTGATGCCGACGATGGTTGGAATCTGCGCCAGGCGCTCGATCGTCTCCAGCGACAGGTCGACGCCGGTTCGTGCCGGCACGTTGTACACGATGATCGGCAAGCTGATCTTGCGGGCGACCGCTTCGAAATGGCGAAAAATGCCTTCCTGGCTCGGCCTGTTATAGTAAGGCGTCACGATCAGGGCGGCGTCGGCGCCGAAAGCTTCGGCGGCTGTCGAAAAGGCAATCGTCGTCTCGGTGCTGTTGGTGCCGGTGCCGGCGATGATCGGGACCCTGCCGCCGGCAATTTTCACGCAGAGCGCGATGATGTCGAGGCGCTCCTCCCACGACAAGGTCGGGGCTTCACCGGTGGTGCCGCACGGGACCAGCCCGTTGATCCCTTGTTCGATCTGCCAGCGCAAGAGCGTGGTCAGTTGCTTCAGATCGACCTCGCCGTCGGTGAACGGCGTTACCAGCGCGGTCATCGCACCGGTCAGGCGCAGTCGTGCTTGTTCTGACGTCATGGGATTCTCCTGGGTGATATTTTGGATGCGCTGCCTGTTCGAGATGCGAGGAAAGCAGGGCCGACAGCAGCGCAGCAGCCAGATCAGTGTGATCCGCGTCGAATTTGTCGGGCCTGGCCGGCGCCTCCGCATGCGTGGCTTGAAGGCTGCAAAGCCAACGCTCGCCGATCCTGCTGATGGCGGACACCGAACGCTCCGGCTTCGACGCGGCGACGAGCAAGAGGACGGCGTCGAGCGTGGCGCCGGCCTCGACCAACTGGGCAAACCGGCGGCCATGTCGGGATGATCTGTCGAGCGACAGGCCGCGTGCGGCTTCCCACAGCTGGTGTTCGAGCAATCTGCCGACATGCGGGAGACGATCGAGCAATCCGGTCAGGTCGGCAGCGTTGGAATTGTCCATGGCCAGATCGTTCCGATGAGGACGGAACCGGGCGCGATCAGTTGAACAGGGAAAGTCGGACGCTCGCCGGTGCGAAGCGTATCGCGCCGACCCTGTGACCGCTTTCCATCGTGGCGAAACGTATCGCGGAACTCCTGTCCGCGAAAACGCCGCCGGTCTGGCCTTCTTCGTCGCGCGCGATCCAGTGGCCTTCGCCATCGCGTCCGACGACGAAGCGGTGAAGGGTCTCTCCGTCAGGCGAAATATGAGAGGTTTGCATCGTCATCTCCTGCCTTGCTATCAGGAAAGCTGAGCAGCGATCGCGGCGGCGGCCAGCAAGGCGCCGACGACCAGCAGCCACCACGTGGCTGTGAATGGCGCGAGCAAGCCGACCGGCCGGCGGCGATTGCTGTTGGCCGCCAGCCGCGCCTGTTCGAGCTGCGACTTCGGCAACGGACGATGGGTGGGCAGATAGAGCCCGTCTGAGAGGAACATCGGAGACTTCCTTCTTTCTAACTGTCACCACGAGGTGATGACTGCCTGCAGCGGCTCAGGACCGGCTGCACCCAGAAAGATAAAAGCATCCGCATTTGTATTCGAGGCGGGCCAAAACTGAAAAATATAAAAAAGTCATATGTTTATCGCCTGGGCGTATGTGGGACCCAGGCCGGAATTCAGACCGCGAGGGCGCCGTTTCATGCCACCGAGGCAGCAGCCGCCCGACCGGCGCTGCGGCCGGAAAAGATACAGCCGCCGAGGAAGGTGCCTTCCAGCGCCGCATAGCCGTGCACGCCGCCGCCGCCGAAACCGGCGGCTTCGCCGACGGCATAGAGCCCCGCGACCGGCTGGCCGTCGGCACCCAGCACGCGGCTGTCGAGATCGGTCTGCAGGCCGCCCAATGTCTTGCGGGTCAGGATGTTGAGGCGCACCGCGATCAACGGGCCATTTGCCGGGTCAAGCATCTTGTGCGGCTTGGCCGTGCGGATCAGCCGGTCGCCGAGATAGGCGCGCGCACCGCGCAGGGCGGTGACCTGCATGTCCTTGGAGAACGGGTTGTCGAGCTGCCGGTCGCGGGCGCGAATTTCGCGCTCGACCTCAGCCAGCTCAAGCAACGGCTCACCGCCGGCCAGTGCGTTCATGCGCGCGACCAGGGTCGGTAAATCGGCCTCGACGATAAAATCCTCGCCCTTCTCCATGAACGCCTTGACCGGACCCGGAATGCCTGACGTGGCGCGGCCGAGCACCTGGCGCCAGCTCTTGCCCGTCAGATCGGGGTTCTGCTCGGAGCCCGACAGCGCGAACTCCTTCTGGATGATCTTTTTGGTCAGGATGAACCAGGAATAGTCGAAGCCGGTGCTTATGATGTGGCTGAGCGTGCCGAGCGTATCGAAGCCGGGATAGAGCGGCACCGGCAGGCGCTTGCCGCGTGCATCGAGCCACAGCGATGACGGACCGGGCAGGATGCGGATGGCATGGTCGGTCCAGATCGGCGCCCAGTTCTTGATGCCTTCGACATAGTGCCACATGCGGTCGCGGTTGATGATCGAGCCGCCGGCCTGTTCCGTGATCGCCAGCATGCGGCCGTCGACATGGTCGGGAACACCGGTGATCATGCGCTTCGGCGCCGCGCCCAACCGCTGCGGCCAATTCTCCCGCACCAGTTGATGGTTGGCGCCGATGCCGCCGGAGGCGACGATCACCGCTTGCGCGTGAAGCTCGAAATCGCCTGATACTTCGCGCGCGCTCTTGTGGCCGCGCTCGACAGTGCTCGGCTGCAGGATATCGCCACGCACGCCGGTTACAACAGCACCCGTCCGGGTCAATTCATTGACGCGGTGGCGGAATTTGAAGCTGATCAATCCACGCTTCTGAGCCTCGCGCACGCGCAGGACAAAAGGTTCGAGCACGCCGGGGCCGGTTCCCCAGGTGATGTGGAAGCGCGGCACCGAATTGCCGTGGCCGATGGCGTTGCCACCACCACGCTCGGCCCAGCCGACGACAGGAAAGAATTTCAGGCCGCGCTGCAGGAGCCATGAGCGTTTCTCACCGGCGGCGAAGCCGACATAGGCCTGCGCCCATTTGCGCGGCCAGAAATCCTCCGGCCGGTCGAATGCGGCCGTTCCCATCCAGTCTTCGAGCGCCAGATCATGCGAATCGCGGATGCGCATGCGCCGCTGCTCGGGCGAATCGACAAGGAAAAGGCCGCCGAACGACCAGAACGCCTGGCCGCCAAGCGACTGCTCCGGCTCCTGGTCGACGATGATGATTTTCTTGCCCGCCTCGGCAAGCTCGGCGGCAGCAACCAGCCCGGCAAGGCCGGCGCCGACAATGATCACATCCGCATCGTCAGCCATTTTTCCTCCCAGAATTAGCCGGCTATCTTATTGTAAGGCTCAGACGGTCTCCCAGCCGTCCGTGCCACCGGCGCGGAAGATGGCGTCGATGACTTTCTGGTTGAGCACGGATTCCTCCAGCGTGAAAACACGCTCCTTGCCGCCCTGTGCCACACGCGCGATGGTCTCGACCTCCAGCCGGTACTGCTGTGTTCCGGGGAAGCGGAACACTTGCGCCTCGGTGTGGTTCTGGTTGTGCAGTTCGACGCGGTGGTGGTCGTAGAGCCCTGCGTTGAAGGGCGAGAACACTTCGATGAAACCCTTCTCGCCGTGGAACACCATGACCTGGCGCGCCGCCATCTGCGTCGACAGGTAGAAGGACAGTTCGAAGTCGCCGAAATCGGCGCGGATCGAGGAGTAGATGTCGGTGCCGAATTTCTTGTCGCGCTCGATCGTCGCCTGGACGCGCAGCGGCTCCTTGCCGGTGGAAAAGCGCGTCGACACGGTCGGGTAGACGCCGATGTCGGGCAGCGCGCCGCCGCCGAGGTCGAGCTGGTTGCGCATGTTGTTGGGATCGACATTGTAATAGGAGAAGGCGCCCTGCACATGGCGCAGCCGGCCGATGGCACCACTGGCGATGAGATCGCGCACCTTGATCCATTGCGGGTGGTAGATGACCATGAAGGCTTCGCAGACCAGCACCTTTTTGGCATCGCGCAGCTTGATCAGCGGGAGAATGTCCTTGGCGTCGAGCGCCAGCGGCTTTTCGACCAGCACATGCTTGCCGGCTTCGATGGCCTTGGCCGCCCATTCGACATGCTGCGAAGTCGGCAGCGGGATGTAGACG